>NZ_JBHUVA010000080.1:0-27407 GCF_042670805.1 Micromonospora sp. NPDC057141
TCACGATCAGCCAACGTCAGCATGTTGCGCACGGCGGGCATCCTGTCCCACCGAACCACCAAGATCAAGTGCTACGACTGACTGAACTCGCCGTCTCTTGGCCCGGCGGGCGTAGAAGTCCGTCAGCGCGACCCGGCCGGTCCGGTTCTGTTCGGACAGCAGTTGGGCGGTGATGAGGTAGCCCGAGATGACGAAGAAGACGTCGACGCCGACGAAGCCGCCGGAGAGCGCCGGCACGCCGGCGTGGAACAGCATCACCGTCACCACGGCGACCGCGCGGATTCCCTCGATGTCGCCGCGGAATCTGGTGCGCGGCCGGTCAGGCGGGCTTGCGTGGCCCGGCTCGCCGACGGCCGGCGGTGGCGCCGGCCGTTGGGGGTCGGCGGGTCGGGCGGGCGCTGAATGCGCCGCGTCGGCTGGAGTGGACATCATTCCTCCTGAGAGGCATTCAGGCAGCTTGACATAGGCCTATGAGTATGCGGCTGGCTGCATTCTTGGCCATATTCGACAGGGAATCGTTCTGTTGTCGAGACGTGTGGCGTCGTGAATGCTGTGACATGTCGTGAATGGATACCTGGCCGGCCCTGCCGGATCGCAGCCGTGGAGAAGCTCGCCGGTCGTTGGACTGCCGGGAGGTCGCGATGTTCGGCGCGTCTTGTCGACGACCGCTTTCGGCGGGAAGTCGAGATAGTTGCGGCAATGGCCGGATACCTAATTTATTCGAGCTAATTGAATGCATTCTGAGAGATGTTCCGTAACGCCCATTGGTGCTTCTTTCCGCCTATGTCCTTCCGCTCACCGCTCACCGCTCACCGCTCACCGGCCGCCGGCCGCCGACTGTGGCCGACCGTGCTTGGCGTGGTGAACCCGGACAGGCTGCGGCAGCAGTTCGCTGGCGTCGCGGATCAGCGTCAGGCCCATTCCGGGGCTGGCCTGCGGGGCCCGCCCGCTCAGCCGCCCGGCGGTGGTGCGGTGCTCTCGCGTACCACCAGGCGGGTGGAGACCAGGGTCGTGCCGGTCTCCGGCACGCCGGTGCGGACCTGGCGCAGCACCGCCTCGACGCAGCGGCGGCCGACCTCCGCGAAGTCCTGGTGGACGGTGGTCAGCGGCGGGATGAACGCGCCCGCGTCGGCGATGTCGTCGAAGCCCACGACGCTGACGTCGCCGGGCACCGCCCGGCCCCGGCCGTGCAGCGCGCGCAGCACCCCGAGGGCCATCTGGTCGTTGGCGACGAAGACCGCCGCGCAGTCGGCCTCGTCGGCCAGCTCGAGGCCGGCGCGGTAGCCGGACTCGGCCGACCAGTCGCCGCGGCGCACCGGCGGCACCGGGCGGCCGTGCTCCTCCAGCGTCGTACGCCAGGCCAGCGCGCGCCGCTGCGCGGCGAACGACTCCCGTGGCCCCGCCACGTGCCACACCGTGCGGTGCCCGAGGCCGAGCAGGTGGTGCACGGCCTGGCGGGCGCCGTCGGCCTGGTCGGTGTCGACGACGCGGTAGCGGTCGCCGGCGTCGGAGTCGACCACGACGACGTGCACGCCCGGCGGGACGGCGACGGTCGCCGCGTCGAGCAGGTGCACCTCCATGATGACGATGACCGCGTCGACGGCGAGTTCGCCGAGCCGGGTGAAGGCGCCGAGCAGGTGGTCCTGGGTGGGGGCCCCGACGGGGATGAGGGTGATCACGTAGCCGGCGTCGGCGGCGTGGGTGGCGATCGCCTCCAGGGTGCGGCTGTTGCCGGTGCTCGACAGGGTGAACAGGATGACGCCGATGGTGCGGAACTCGCCGTACTTGAGCGCGCGGGCGGCGCTGTTGGGGCGGTAGCCGAGCTGCCGCATCGCGGCGAGGACCTGCTCACGGGTGCTGTCGACGACGCCGGGGTGGCCGGTCGAGACGCGGGAGACGGTCTGCGAGGAGACGCCGGCCAGCCGCGCCACGTCGGCCATCGAGACGCCCCGCCGCCGTCCGGCGCGGGGCCGGCTCGCGCCGGGCGGCTCCTGCGCCGCCCCGTCGGGCCCGGACGGACTCATCCCGCCTCGCTCCTCTCACCCCGGCCGCAGCCGATGCCTTCCGGCCCGTTCCGCCTTCGCCGTCGTGGTGGCGCGGCGCAGCCCAGTATGCCGGCCACGCTTGACGGGCCACCGACCGACTGGCAGCATCGCACCACTCGATGTTTGCGTAAACATCAAGGCAGCGCGCCCGCCGCGACGACACGCGGCGCGGTCCACCGGCTCACCACCACCCGTCGGAGGAGACCGTCCACATGAGCAGACACCCGTCCCGTCGAGGGCTGGCCGCCGCGATCACGGCGGCCGTCGTCACCCTCGGCGTCGCCGCCGTGCCCGGCGCCGGACCCGCCGCCGCCGCGCCGGGCAGCGGATCCGCCGCCGGGACCACCGGCGCGTCCACGCCCGGGGCCGCCGCGCCGCCGGTGGTCACCGTCCGCCCCGACCCGTCCTACCAGGGGCAGGAGTTCCAGGGGTGGGGCACCAGCCTCGTCTGGTTCGCCAACGCCACCGGCGGCTACCCGGAGGAGATCCGGCAGCGCCTGGCCGACCTCGTCTTCGGCGAGCAGGGCCTCAACCTCAACATCGCCCGCTACAACATCGGCGGCGGCAACGCCCCCGACGTCCCCGACTACCTGCGCCCCGGCGGCGCGGTGCCCGGCTGGTGGCAGGCCCCCGAGGGCACCACCCGCGCCGACACCGACTGGTGGGACCCGGACGACCCGCAACACTGGAACCCGGACGCCGACCAGGCCCAACGCTGGTGGGTCGACCGGATCAAGGGCGACGTCACCCGGTGGGAGACGTTCAGCAACTCGCCGCCGTGGTTCCAGACCGTCAGCGGGTACGTCTCCGGCGGCCTCGACTCCGGCGCCGACCAGATCCGCGCCGACCGGGTCGACGACTTCGCCACCTACCTCGTGCGGGTCACCCAGCAGTTGGAGGCCGCGCACGGCATCACCGTCGACACGATCGACCCGCTCAACGAGCCGAACACCACCTACTGGGGGACCCGGCTGGGTGCCGACGGCAACCCGGTCGGCGGCCGGCAGGAGGGCGCCCACGCCGGCCCCGCCCTCCAGCAGCAGGTCATCCGGGCGCTCGCCGCCGAGCTGCGGGCCGCGGGCAGCAGGACCGCCGTGTCCGCCATGGACGAGACCAACCCCGGCACGTTCGCCACCAACTGGAACGCCTACCCCGACGACGTACGCGACCTCATCGCCCAGCTCAACGTGCACACCTACGGCACGGGCCAGCGCACCACCGCCCGTGACATCGCCAAGGGCGAGGACAAGCCGCTGTGGATGAGCGAGGTCGAGGGCTCCTGGGGCGACGGGCACAGCCTGACCAGCATGGCCCCCGGCCTCGGGATGGCCCGGCACCTGGTCGACGACCTACGCGAGCTGGAACCGTCGGCGTGGGTGTTCTGGCAGCCGGTCGAGGACTACGACAACATGAAGCCCGGCGGCGAGTTCCCGCAGGGCTCCAACTGGGGCAGCATCCAGCTCCCGTTCGACTGCACGGCCGCCGACACCCTGCAGACCTGCCCGATCTACACGAACACCAAGTTCGACACCGTCCGCAACTTCACCCACCACATCCGCCCCGGCGACCGGCTCGTCG
Source organism: Micromonospora sp. NPDC057141 (assembly GCF_042670805.1). Lineage (NCBI taxonomy): Bacteria > Bacillati > Actinomycetota > Actinomycetes > Micromonosporales > Micromonosporaceae > Micromonospora > Micromonospora sp. NPDC057141. Next base: position 3,624 of record NZ_JBHUVA010000080.1, read on the forward strand.
CCGTGAACGACACCTCCAGCGTCGCGGCTGTCTCCACGGGCCGCCGGGCCACCGTCGTGCACGTCAACGACAGCACCGCCGCCCGTACCGTCGCACTCGACCTGTCGGCGTTCGGCGCCGTCGCCGCGAACGCGACCGTGACCCCCGTCGTCACCAGCGCGGACGGGGCGCTGCGGCGCGGCACTCCCGTCGCCGTGCGCAACCGCACCGCCCGGGTGGACGTGCCCGCCCAGTCGGTGACGACGTTCCTCGTCACCGGCGTCTCCGGGGTCGCCCCCGGCGCGGCGCTGGTGCGCGACGGCCACGTCTACCGCCTCACCGGCGTGCAGAGCGGCCGTTCCCTCACCCCGGCCGGCGGCACCAGCTCCGGCGCGGTCATCCGCACCACCGACCCGGCCAGCGCGGCCCAGCTGTGGCGGTTCACCCGGCTCGCCGGGGGCACCGGCAACCGGGCCCGGTACGCCGTCGCCACCGCCGACGGCGCCCGTCAGCTCGCCGTCGTCGACCAGGCCGTCACCCTCGTCCCCGCCGTCGCGGCGCCCGGCCCACAGGCACAGTGGATCCTGTCCACCACCGGCGACGGGACCTACACCCTCGTCAACGTCGACTCCCGGCGCCTGCTGGAGGTCGGCGGCCAGGCCACCGGCGACGGCGCGGCGGTCACCACCTGGCTGGCCAACTCGGGGGCCAACCAGCGCTGGCGGGTCACCGACGAGACGGTCCTCGGGATCGCGCCCACCGACGCGTTCACGGTTCCCGGGGTCGCCCCGACGCTGCCGGACACCGTCGCCCCGATCCACCGCGACGGCGCCCGGGGGACGCTGCCGGTCACCTGGCGGCTGCCCGCCGCGTCGACCTGGAATCGGCCCGGCACCGTCCGGGTCACCGGCCACGCCACCGACGCCCTCGGGCGTACCCACGTCGCCCGGGCCACCGTCGTGGTCGACACCCTCGTGGCGACGCAACCCACCCGGGCCAAGGCCGCCGCAGGCGGCGAGCCGAAGCTGCCGGCCACGGTCACCGCGGTGGCCCGGCGGGGCGCGACGGTGCAGCGCCCGGTGCTCTGGCAGCCGCCCCCGGCCGGCGCGTTCGACGCCCCCGGCGTCGTCACCCTCGCCGGGCAGGCCGACGCCGGTGACGGGCGCACCCTCGCGGCCACGGTGCGGGTCCAGGTCACCCCGCCGGTCGAGGAGCGGACGACCCCGGCCGGCGTCACCGCCACCTTCACCGAGCCCGGCTACTCGCCGGACGGCCTGGCCAACGGCGTCCTGACCGACAAGGCCTGGTCGAACTGGCGGTCGGGGGCGAAGAACCCCACCGACACGCTCACCGTCACACTGCCGGAGCGCCGGACCCTCACCCGGGTCGTCACCCACTTCTACCGCGACGGCTCCGACAGCTATCCGCAGAGCCTGCGGATGCAGGTCCGCGACCCGCAGGGCGGCTGGGTCGACGCGGGCGCGCCGGTGGCCGTCCCGACCGGCACGACGAACGCCCCCGCCGTCGACGTGGCGGTGCCCGCCACCACGGACGCGGTGCGGGTCGTGCTCACGGCACACCCGGACCGGCACATCACGGCCAGCGAGATCGAGGTCTTCGCCGCCGCGCCCGGGACGTCGTCCGACGCGTCCGCCGCCGGCATCGCCCTCGACGGGGTCCCGCTGGCCGGCTTCGACCCGGAGAAGCTGTCCTACACCGTGGCCCGCCGGGGCAAGCTGCCGTGCGTCACCGCCGTGGCCGCCGACCCGTACGCCACCGTCGTCGTGCGCCAGCCGAAGGCCGGCAACCGCACGGCGACCGTGTCGGTGACCAGCGAGGACGGCTCGCAGTCGCGCACCTACACGGTGCGCCTGCGGCGCTGACGCCGGCCGGCCCGAGGTGCGGCGGCGGGTGGCGACCGTGGCCGTCAGGTGCCGGCGGGGGAGCGGGGGCCGGGCACGCGCCCGTCCTCCGCCCCCTCCGGCGCCAGGCGCAGGATCGCCCGCCCGCCGTCGCCAGGGCCGTACTTCTGGTCGAACAGCCGGGCCACCCGGGCGGCCGGCATGCGGTCGCCGTCGGCTGGCTCCACCAGCGCGTACTCGCGCGCCTCCGCCGCCCGGGCGTGCGGGGGAAGCTGCGCCCGGACGGTGAGCGGACGGGCCAGCCGCAGCGCCCGGCAGTCGACGTAGTGCTGACCGTCCACCGAGACGTACTCCGCCGGCATCTCGACGACATCGGAGTGGTCGTGGCGCAGTGTGATCGTCGTCGACCAGTACCGGTCCAGGGGCAGGGTGGCCTGTTCGTGCATCCACAGCTCCTCGAACCGGGCGTGCACGAACCCGCCCCACGGGCTGTCCATGTCCACCTCCAGCTGCGGCACGTTGAACGACAGCTTGCCGATCGGGAAGAACGAGATCAGCGCCCGCGCGTCCCACTGATAGAGCTGGATCGACGGCGACGCGTCGTAGACCCGGACCTGAAGGCGGGACCGCAGCGAGGGCTCCAGCGACTGCCGGAAGGCGGCCAGGTGCCGCAGGTTGGCCCGGATCTGCCCGGGGACGTCGATCCGCTGCCGCTCCAACTCCTCCCCGCGCTGCTGGGCGGCCGTGCAGTCCGGGTCGAGCAACAGCAGTTGCACCGTCGCGCCCTTGGCCAGCACCGCCAGCATCGCCCGCAGGGTCGCGTCGCGTTGCCCGCGTTCCAGCAGGATCGTCCAGGTGTCGAGGATGCGCACCCGCCGGCGGCTGTGCTGGAGCCGTTCGACGAACCCTTTCCGGTCGAAGCTCAGGTGTTCCTGCACCCGGGCCCGGCGGGCCTCCTCGAAGAGCGGATCGAAGACCGCGTACGAGATCGCGGCGAGCACCACGCTCGCGCCGAGGTTGAGCAGCAGCTCGCTGAGGAAGCCGGCGCTGCGCCACGCGGCCAGGAGCATGCCGACGGCGGCCCCGAGCAGCGCCCCGCCGACCAGGAGGGATCGCCGCTGCCGGCGGGACCGCCCCCGTCTCGCCCCGCTCATCCGCCGCATCCCGCACCCTCCCGGTCAGGTCGCCCGCGCCACGCCCGTTGATCGGCCGGAGACCGAGAGGATACGTGCCCGCTTTACCGCCCGCTGTCCCGTTGGTGACTGTCGTGGCGGCGGGTCGAGGGCCGCCGGTGACCCGCACCGCATCGCCGCCACGGCCGTTGCCACCGTCCCCGCTGATCCTCTACGGTCTGGTCAGCGGTTGGCGGTGCGGTCCGTTCCCAGCCCCCACACCGCTGCGCGGCCGTAGGATCGGGCCGGGGCCGGTGGGGTCCCGGGGCGAACCGCCGACGGCCGGCGGCGGTCACGTGCGACCCCCTCTCGTCCGGCGCCCGTCGACGCGCGCCGCGACTGCGGGAGCGCACGCCGGACCGCCCGGAGGTTTCCGTGTTCCTCAGCCCCCACGAGCAGGATCGCCTGCTCGTGCACGTCGCGGCGGACGTCGCCCGCCGCCGCCGCGAGCGTGGCCTGCGCCTGAACTATCCCGAAGCCGTCGCCCTGATCACCGCCTTCCTGCTGGAGGGCGCGCGCGACGGGCGGTCGGTCGTGGACCTGATGTCGGCCGGTCGCGGCGTGCTCGGCCGCGACGACGTGCTCGACGGCGTCCCGGAGCTGCTGAAGGAGGTGCAGGTGGAGGCGACGTTCCCGGACGGCACCAAGTTGGTGACGGTGCACCACCCGATCCCGTGATCCCGGGCGAGGTGCTGCCCGGCGACGGCCCGGTCGAGATCAACGCCGGCCTGCCGGTGACCACCCTGCTGGTGGTCAACACCGCCGACCGGCCGGTCCAGGTCGGCTCGCACTACCACTTCGCCGAGGCCAACCCCGGCCTGCGCTTCGACCGGGCCGCCGCGTACGGCCAGCGGCTCGCCGTGCCCGCCGGGACGTCCGTGCGCTTCGAGCCGGGGGTCAGCCGCCAGGTGGAGCTGGTGCCGCTGGGCGGAGCCCGGATCGTCGCCGGCCTGCGCGGCGAGGTCGCCGGCCCGCTGGACGCGAGCCCGGCCGTCGCCGGGCCGCCGGACGCGGCCCCGACCGTCGCCGCAGGGCCGGACGGGGGGTCGGACCGGTGAGCGAGCTGGACCGGCGGCGCTACCTCGACCTGTACGGGCCCACCACGGGCGACCGGATCCGGCTCGCCGACACCGACCTGCTCATCGAGGTGGAGGTCGACCACTGCGTCGGCGGCGACGAGATGGTCTTCGGCGGCGGCAAGGTGATCCGGGAGTCGATGGGCCAGTCCCGGGCCACCCGCGCCGAGGGCGCCCTCGACACGGTGATCACCGGCGCGGTGGTGCTCGACCACTGGGGCGTGGTCAAGGCCGACGTCGGGCTGCGCGACGGCCGGATCGTCGCGCTCGGCCGGGCCGGCAACCCGGACACGATGCCGGGCGTCCACCCGGACCTGGTGATCGGCCCGGCGACCGAGGTGATCGCCGGCAACGGGCGCATCCTCACCGCCGGGGCCGTCGACACCCACGTGCACTTCATCTGCCCGCAGCTCGTGCACGAGGCGCTGACCAGCGGCATCACCACCCTCGTCGGCGGGGGCACCGGCCCGGCCGAGGGCACCCGGGCCACCACGGTCACCCCGAACGCCTGGCACCTGGCCCGGATGCACGAGGCGCTGGACGCGTTCCCGGTGAACGTGCTGCTGCTCGGCAAGGGCAACACCGTCTCCGGCGAGGCGCTGTGGGAGCAGCTGCGGGCCGGCGCGGGTGGCTTCAAGCTGCACGAGGACTGGGGGACCACCCCGGCGGCCATCGACGCCTGCCTGCGGGTGGCCGACGCCTCCGGCGTGCAGGTCTCGATCCACACCGACACCCTCAACGAGGCCGGGTTCGTCGCCGACACGCTGCGCGCGATCGCCGGGCGGGCGATCCACTCGTACCACACGGAGGGGGCGGGCGGCGGCCACGCGCCGGACATCATCACCGTCGCCAGCGAGCCGAACGTGCTGCCGTCGTCGACGAACCCGACCCGCCCGTACACCCGCAACACCCTCGCCGAGCACCTCGACATGCTGATGGTCTGCCACCACCTCAACCCGGCGGTGCCGGAGGACCTGGCGTTCGCGGAGAGCCGCATCCGCCCGTCGACGATGGCCGCCGAGGACCTGCTGCACGACCTCGGCGCGATCTCCATCATCGGCTCCGACTCGCAGGCGATGGGACGCATCGGCGAGGTGATCACCCGCACCTGGCAGAGCGCGCACGTGATGAAGAAGCGGGTGGGGGCGCTGCCCGGCGACGGGCGCGCCGACAACCACCGGGCCCGCCGCTACGTCGCGAAGTACACGATCTGCGCGGCGATGGCCAACGGCCTGGAGCGCGAGGTGGGGTCGGTGGAGCCGGGCAAGCTCGCCGACCTGGTGCTGTGGGACCCGGCCTTCTTCGGCGTACGCCCGCACCTGGTGCTCAAGGGCGGCATGATCGCGTACGCGCAGATGGGCGACGCGAACGCGTCGATCCCGACGCCGCAGCCGATGCTGCCCCGGCCGATGTTCGGCGCGCACGGCGTGGTGCCGGCGGCGACCAGCCTCGCGTTCGTGGCCCCGGCGGCGCTGGAGGCCGGCCTACGCCTCGACGTGCGCCGGCCGCTGGTCCCCGTGGCCGACGTGCGGTCGCGGGGCAAGGCCGACCTGCCCGAGAACGGGGCCATGCCGCGCATCGAGGTCGACCCGGACACCTTCACCGTCCGGATCGACGGCCAGGTGGTCGAGCCGGACCCGGTGCCGGAGCTGCCCATGGCCCAGCTCTACCACCTGTTCTGACGACGATGACGAGCATGCTGCTCCTGCTCGCCGACGGGCGGTTCCCGGCCGGCGCGCACGCCCACTCCGCCGGGCTGGAGGCCGCCGTCGCCGCCGGGCTGGTCACCGACCTGGCCTCGCTGCGCGGCTTCCTGGTCGGCCGGCTGGCCACCGGCGGGCTGGTCGCGGCGGCGTTCGCGGTGGCGGCGCACCAGGCGGCGGCGGCCGGGGACCCCCGGCCAGCGCTGGCCCGGCTCGACGTCGAGCTGGACGCCCGGACGGCCGCCCCGGCGCTGCGCGCGGTCTCCCGCCGGCAGGGCCGGGCCCTGCTGCGCGCCGGGCGGGCGCTGTGGCCGGGCGGGCCGTTCGCCGCCCTGCCGGCCGACCCCACCGGGCCGCACCAGCCGCTGGTGCTCGGGCTGGTCGGGGTGGCCGCCGGCCTCGACCCTGCCGAGCTGGCCACCGCCGCCGCGTACGGGTCGGTGACCGGTCCGGCGAGCGCGGCGGTGCGGCTGCTCGGCCTCGACCCGTACCGCGTGCACGGGTTGCTCGCCGCCCTGACGGCCGACGTCGACGCCACGGCGGCGCGGGCGGTGGCCGCCGCCGCCGGGCCGCCGGAGTGGCTACCGGCCGGCTCGGCCCCCCTCACCGACATCCACGCCGAAGTCCACACCACCTGGGAGGTGCGTCTCTTTGCGTCCTGAATCCGTTCCCGTGACCTCGTCGCACGACGAGGACGTCCCCCACACCCACCCCGAGCCCGGGGTCGACCCGCACGCCCCGCTGCCGCCGGCCGCCCGGCCGCTGCGCATCGGCATCGGCGGCCCGGTCGGCTCGGGCAAGACCGCCCTGGTCGCCGCGCTGTGCCGGGCGTTCGCCACCGAGCTGCGCCTCGGCGTCGTCACCAACGACATCTACACCACCGAGGACGCGGACTTCCTGCGCCGGGCCGGAGTGCTCGACCCGGCCCGGATCCGGGCGGTGGAGACGGGCTGCTGCCCGCACACGGCGATCCGCGACGACATCGGCGCGAACCTCGACGCGATCGACGAGCTGTGCGACGCGGTCGGCCCGCTGGACCTGGTGCTCGTGGAGAGCGGCGGGGACAACCTGACCGCCACGTTCAGCCGGGGCCTGATCGACCGGCAGATCTTCGTGGTCGACGTGGCCGGCGGCGACAAGGTGCCGCGCAAGGGCGGGCCCGGGGTCACCGCCGCCGACCTCCTGGTGATCAACAAGACGGACCTGGCGCCGATGGTCGGCGCGGACCTCGACGTGATGGACCGCGACGCGCGGGCCCGGCGCGGCGACCTGCCGACGGTCTTTCTGTCCATCGTCGGCGACCCGGAGGCGACCCGGGTGGCCGGGTGGATCCGGCACGAGCTGGCCCACCACCGGGCCGCCGTGGCCGTCGGCTGATGCGCGCGCGGGCCCGGGTGGTGGCGTGCGCCGACGGTCGCGGCGGGACCCGCCTCACGGAGCTGCGCGGTGAGTCGCCGCTGCTGCTGCGGTCCACCGCCGCCGAGGGCGGGCTCGCCACGGTGTACGTCGTGGGCGGCGCGGCCGGCCCGCTCGGCGGCGACGACCTGCTGCTGGAGGTGGAGGTGGGCCCGGGCGCGGCGCTGCGCGTCGGCAGCGTCGCCGCCTCGGTGGCGCTGCCCGGCCGGCCCGGGGCGGCGTCCCGGATGCGGGTGCACGCGGTGGTGCAAGCCGGGGCCACCCTGCACTGGGTGCCGGAGCAGCTCGTCGCGGCGGCCGGCTGCGACCACATCGCCGAGGCGCGGGTCGAGCTGGCCGCCGGTGCCCGGCTGACCTGGCGGGACGAGCTGATCTGCGGCCGGTACGGCGAGTCCCCGGGCGACGCCGTCGTCCGCACGTCGGTGGACCATGACGGCCGGCCCCTGCTGCGCCAGTCGATGGCGGTCGGCCCGTCGGCGCCCGGCTGGGCGGGGCCCGCCGTGCTCGGTGGCGCCTCGGCGACCGGCTCGCTGCTGCTCGTGGAGCCGGACGCCCCGGCCGGCCCCGGCGCGCTCGCACCGGCGACGATCCCCCACCAGAGTGGACCACGCCGGCCGGTGACCGGCGACGACGGCGGGTCGGTGGCCTGGCTGCCGCTGGCCGGTGGCCCGGCGGTGCTGCTCACTGCCACCGCCGCCGACGCGCACACCCTGCGCGAGCGGCTCACCCCGGCCTGACCGGCCCGGCTGCCGCTGCCGTCGCCGCTGCCGCTGCTGTCGCCGCTGCCGCTGCGGTCACTGTCGCCGCTGCCGTCGGCATGCCCGTGTCGTCGCGTGGCCGGGCGGTGGGCCCGGCGGGCGTCAGCGGGCCGCGACGCGGGCGCGCGGGCCCGCCGCCGCGCCGACCGGGCGGCGGTCGGCGGACAGCCGGTCGACCAGCGCGGCCAGCGCCCCGGCCAGCGCCAGGTCGTCGCCGGTGGTCAGGTCGGCCAGGTCCGCCCGGACCAGGGCGTCGAGGCGTTCCTGCTCGCGCCGGCCCCGGGCGGTCAGGTACGCGCGGATGCGCCGCCGGTCCTGCGGGTCGATCCGCCGGTAGACCAGGTTCTGGTCGACGAGCTGGTCGACCAGCTTGGTCAGCGTCCCCGGCGGCAGGGACTCCTCGGCGGCGACCTCGCTCATCGGGTGCCCCTGCCCGTCGGCGAGCAGGCACAGCACCCGCCACGCCTCCACGGAGAGGCCCTCGGCGGCCAGGACCGCGCCGACGCGCCGGGCGAGCAGCCGCTCGGCACGGGTCAGCGCACGCAGCAGGTCGACGGGCGTCGCGGGCACCTCGGGCATGGCTCTCCCCCGTTCGGTGGGGCTGTCATCGTACCGAAAAGGTCCCGCATCGTGACCGGGTCTGGTGTGGGCACCGGCCGGCGGCAATCATGTCGTCATGTCCGTGCCGGCAGGGCGTCCGGCTGGTGCGCCGCATCCCCAGCCGGGGCAGACGCTCGAGGTCCCCGCGCCCTGGCTCACCGTGGACCGGTCGGTGGTCAGCGTCGCGCTGGTCTACCCGATGCGGGGGCCCGCCGGGATGTTCGGCCCGACCTGCGAGCTCTGCGCCCAGCTCGCGGTGGAGGAGATCAACCGCGACGGCGGGGTGCTTGGCCGTGAGTTGCGGCTGGTGCCCGTCGACGGCGGCGCCGACCCGGCCGAGGTCGCCGCCGAGGTGGAGGCGCTGGTGTCGACCGGCGCGGTGCAGGGGGTCACCGGCTGGCACATCTCGTCGGTGCGGCAGGCGGTGGCACCACGGGTCGCCCACCGGGTGCCGTACGTCTACACGGCGCTCTACGAGGGCGGCGAGCACACCGAGGGGGTCTTCCTGACCAGCGAGACGCCCGACGCGCAGCTCTGGCCGGCGATGCGCCTGCTGGCCCGCGAGCAGGGTGTGCGCCGGTGGTACGTGGTGGGCAACGACTACGTGTGGCCCCGCCGCACGGCCCGCGCCGCCCAGCGGTACGCCCTGCGCAGCGGGGCGCGGGTGTGCGGGCAGTGGTTCCTGCCGTTGGACGCCCACGACTTCGGTCCCGTCCTGCGTGCCGTCGAGCAGGCCGAGGCCGACGGGGTGCTGATGCTGCTGGTCGGCGCGGACGCGGTCCGGTTCAACCGGGCGTTCGCCCGCAGCGGCCTGGACCAGCGCTGCCTGCGGCTGAGCACCCTGATGGACGAGAACATGCTGCTGGCCAGCGGCGCGGGCGCGACCCGCCGGCTGTACAGCACGGCCGGGTTCTTCGCCGGCCTGGTCACCCGGGAGAACCTCGACTTCCACGGGGCGTACGCCCGCCGGTTCGGGGTGGAGGCGCCGCCGCTGGGCAGCCTGGGTGAGTCCTGCTACGAGGGCGTGATGCTGCTGGCGGCGCTGATCGCCCGGGCCCGGACCCTGGACGTGCGGGCGATCGGGGCCGCCGCCGAAGCGGTGTCGTACCAGGGGCCGCGGGGGGAACTGCGGCTGCGGCGGCGGCACGTGTGCCAGCGGATCTACCTGGCCGAGGCCGACGGGCTCGACTTCGCGGTGCTGGCGGAGCTGTAGGCGCGCTTGACAGCCGGCTGGGTGACCCCGCTAAAATCCTTCACGCAGGAAGTAACTGACTTGCCACGCGTTTCGCCGAAATGGCGTTCAGGCGCATGGTCAACCGTTCTTCCGAATGGTTGATGTCGGCCGTCCCCGTTTCCGTGAATCCTCCGGATGTGGTGGCGGCCTTTTGTGGTTTCGCCCTGCTGAACTGACCTTACCGGCCGTTCGGGAAACAGGCAATTAAGAGCCGGGAAACGTGGCTGCAATGAATCGGGCAGAGGCTTTGCCCTGCCCGAAGTCCACTGCGGATGATCGACCGGCGTCCCACCCGCTGGCCGGCCCTACCGCCCGATGTGACACCTGTGACCGCACCGCTTCACCAATCACCAATGGCAATGCAGCCCCACCGACAGGGTGGGTGGTCGTCGCTCCACGCATACCGCAGGGGAGATTGCATGTCACTGTTCCGGGGCCGCCGTATCCTGGCCGGCGCCATGGCCGTCGTCGTCGCGTCCGCGCTGGCCGCGTGCGGCAGCAAGACCTCCGACAACACGTCCGGCGCGGGCGTCAGCGCCGACGTCTCGGGCGACACCGTCAAGGTGGGCCTGCTCAACTCGCTCTCCGGCACGATGGCCATCAGCGAGGTCACCGTCCGCGACTCGATCATGCTGGCCGTGGAGGAGATCAACGCGGCCGGGGGCGTCCTCGGCAAGAAGATCGTGCCGGTCGGCGAGGACGGCGCCTCGGACTGGCCGACCTTCGCCGAGAAGGCCGAGAAGCTCATCTCCGAGGACCGCGTCGCCGCCGTCTTCGGCTGCTGGACCTCCGCCAGCCGCAAGGCCGTCAAGCCGGTGTTCGAGAAGAACAAGGCGCTGCTGTTCTACCCGGTGCAGTACGAGGGCCTGGAGCAGTCGCCGTACATCTTCTACACCGGAGCGACGACGAACCAGCAGATCGTCCCCGGCCTGGACTATCTCAAGGCGCAGGGCAAGAAGTCGGTCTACCTCGTCGGCAGCGACTACGTCTTCCCCCGCACGGCCAACAAGATCATCAAAGCGTACGCGAAGGCCAACGGGATGACCGTCCTCGGCGAGGACTACGCCCCGCTCGGCTCCACCGAGTTCGGCACCATCGTCAACAAGGTGAAGTCGGCCAAGGCCGACGCGGTGTTCAACACGCTCAACGGCGACAGCAACGTGGCGTTCTTCAAGGAATACACCTCCGCCGGACTCAACGCGACCAGCATGCCCGTGGTGTCCGTGTCGATCGCCGAGGAGGAGGTCAAGGGCATCGGCACCCAATACCTGAAGGACCAGCTGACGGCCTGGAACTACTACCAGACCACGCCGGGCGGGGTGAACGCGAAGTTCGTCGCCGCGTACAAGGCGAAGTACGGCGCGGACAAGCCGACCAGCGACCCGATGGAGGCCGCGTACGTCGCCGTGTACCTGTGGAAGGCGATGGTCACCAAGGCCGGGTCCTTCGACGTGGAGAAGGTCCGCGCCGCGGCCGACGGCATCACCTACGAGGCCCCGGAGGGCCTGGTCACCGTGGACGGCCCGACCCAGCACATCGCCAAGACCGCCCGGATCGGCAAGGTCGGCGCGGACGGGCTGATCACCGAGGTGTGGAACTCCGGCGAGCCGATCAAGCCCGACCCGTACCTCAAGAGCTACCCCTGGGCGACCGGCCTGAGCTGACCACCCGGCCCGGGCGGCCCCGTGCCGCCCGGGCCCCACCCCTCCTCGGAGCGCTACCGTGACAGTCCTGTTCGGACAGCTCTTCACCGGCGTCAGCATCGGCGCGGTCCTGCTGCTCGTCGCGCTCGGGCTCGCGCTGACCTTCGGCCAGATGAACGTCATCAACATGGCCCACGGCGAGTTCATCATGGCCGGCGCCTACACCACCTACGTGCTCCAGCAGACGATCACCTCGGCCGGCTGGTCGCTGCTGGTCGCCCTGCCCGTCGCCTTCGCGGTGGCCGGCGCGCTGGGGGTGCTGCTGGAGGTGCTGCTCATCCGCCGCCTCTACGCCCGGCCCCTGGACACCCTGCTCGTCACCTGGGGCGTGTCGCTGATGCTGCAACAGGCCGCCCGGGACGTCTTCGGCAGCCCCAACGTGCAGACCCGCGCGCCCGCGCTGCTCACCGGCAACGTGGCGCTGCCCGGCGGGATCACCGTCGCCAACAACCGGCTGTTCATCCTCGGCCTCGCCGTGGCGGCCGTGGTGGCGCTGACCCTCGCGCTGCGGCTCACCCCGCTGGGCCGCCGCATCCGCGCCGTGGTGCAGAACCGCGACCTCGCCGCCGTCTCCGGCATCGCCACCGCCCGGGTCGACCGCACCACCTTCTTCGTCGGCTCCGGGCTGGCCGGCGTCGCCGGGGTCGCGTTGACCCTGCTCGGGCCGATCGGCCCGACGATGGGCACCAACCTCATCATCGACGCCTTCCTGGTGGTCGTGGTCGGCGGCATCGGCCAGCTCAAGGGCAGCGTGATCGTCGCCTTCGCCCTCGGCGTGCTCCAGGCAACCGGTGAGTACCTCACCACCCTCAGCGTCGCCAAGGTGATCGTCTTCGTGGCGATCGTCGCGTTCCTCCAGTGGCGGCCCCAGGGCCTGTTCACCCTGCGCACCAGGAGCCTGGCTTGACAACCGTGACCGGCACGACCACCGCCACCGGCGAGCCCGCCGCCCCGCCGCCGCCCGCGCGCCGCCGCCCCGGCGGCCGGGCCCGCGCGGCGCTCGGTTTCGCGGCCGGCGCGGCGCTGCTGTTCGGCGCGGCCCCGCTGCTGCTGTCGGACTTCCGGCTGGCGCTGCTGGCCAAGTACCTCTGCGTGGCGATGGTCGCCGTCGGCATCGGCATCGCCTGGGGACGCGGCGGCATGCTCACCCTCGGCCAGGGCGTCTTCTTCGGTCTCGGCGGCTACGCGATGGCCATGCACCTCAAGCTCGCCGACGCGGGCCCCGGCACGCTGCCCGACTTCATGCAGCTGTACGGGCAGCTCGACGAGCTGCCGTGGTGGTGGCGGCCGTTCGCCAGCCCCTGGTTCGCCCTGCCCGCCACCGTGCTGCTGCCCATGGCCGTCGCCTTCGGGCTCGGCTCGCTGGTCTTCCGCCGCCGGGTGCGGGGCGCCTACTTCGCCATCCTCAGCCAGGCCCTGGCCGCCGCGATGGTGATCCTGCTGGTCGGCCAGCAGGGCACCACCGGCGGCACCAACGGCCTGACCGACATCCAGGGCTTCTTCGGCTACGACCTGGACGACCCGGTCAACCAGCGCACCGTCTACTTCCTGATCGCCGCCGCCCTGCTGGCGCTGCTCGCGCTGGCCCGCCAGCTCATCCACAGCCGCTACGGCGAGCTGCTGGTGGCCGTGCGCGACGGCGAGGAGCGGGTCCGGTTCCTCGGCTACGACCCGGCCACCGTCAAGGTCGTCGCGTACGTGGTGGCCGCCGGGATGGCCGGGCTGGCCGGGGCGCTGTTCGTCCCCGCCGTGGGCATCATCTCGCCCGCCCTGATCGGCATCGTGCCGTCCATCGAGTTCGTCATCGGCGTCGCCGTCGGCGGTCGGGCCACCCTGCTCGGCCCGGTACTCGGCGCGGTCGCGGTCGCCTGGGCCCGTACCGCGCTGTCCGAGCGGTTCCCGGGCACCTGGACGTACCTGCAGGGGCTGCTGTTCGTGCTGGTGGTCGCGTTCCTACCCGGCGGCCTGGCGTCGCTGTGGGCGTTGGCCCGCAACCGGCGCGCGGAGCCCGACCGGCCCCCGTGGTGGCGACGGAGCCTGCCCGCCGGGCGCGGCCGGACCCGGACGGAGGTGCCGGCGGCATGACCGGCGGACCGACCGACGGCCTGCGGGTGCGGGACCTGCGGGTCAGCTTCGACGGCTTCACCGCCGTCGACGGCGTCGACCTCGACGTGCCCGCCGGCGACCTGCGCTTCCTCATCGGGCCCAACGGCGCGGGCAAGACCACCCTCGTCGATGCCGTCACCGGGCTGGTCCGGGCCACCGGCTCGGTCCGCTTCGGCGACCGGGAACTGCTCGGCCGGGGCGTGCACCGCGTCGCCAGGCTCGGCGTGGGCCGCACCTTCCAGACCGCCGCCGTGTTTGAGGAGCTGACCGTCGCGCAGAACCTCGACATCGCCGCCGGGGCCGGGCGGAGCTGGTGGACGCTGGCCCGCCGCCGGCGGCGGCTGCCCGACGAGGTTGTCGCGGCGCTGCACACCATCGGCCTCGCCGACCGGGCCGACCAGCTCGCCGGCACCCTCGCCCACGGGCAGAAGCAGTGGCTGGAGATCGGCATGCTGCTCGTCTCCGACGCCCGGCTGCTGCTGCTCGACGAGCCGGTCGCCGGGATGAGCCACGACGAACGCGACGCCACCGGCGCCCTGCTGGAGACCGTCAGCCGGGACCGTACCGTCGTGGTCATCGAGCACGACATGGACTTCCTGCGCCGCTTCGCCCGCAGCGTGACCGTGCTGCACGCCGGGCGGGTGCTCAGCGAGGGCACCGTCGCCCAGGTCCAGGCCGACCCCCGGGTGCAGGAGGTCTACCTCGGCCACCCCGTCGACGCTCCCACGGAGGCGTGATGTTGACACTGCGCGGCGTGCACGCCGGGTACGGGCGAAGCCAGGTGCTGCACGGCGTGGACCTCGCCGTCCCCGCCGACGGGGTCGCCGCCGTGCTGGGCCACAACGGGGCCGGCAAGAGCACCCTGCTGCGGGTCGCGGTGGGCCTGCTGCGGCCCCGCGCCGGCACCGTCGAGCTGGCCGGGGAGGACGTCACCCGGCTCGCCCCGCACCAGCGGGTCGCCCGGGGCATGGCGTACGTGCCGCAGGGGCAGCAGTGCTTCCCGCACCTGACGGCGGGGGAGAACCTGCGGTTGGTCGCCGACGGCCGGCGCGACGGCGCGGCGGCCACCGCCGAGGCGCTCGACCTGTTCCCGGCGCTGCGTTCTCTGCTGCGCCGCCGGGCCGGGCTGCTCTCCGGCGGCCAGCGCCAACAGCTCGCCATCGCCCGGGCGCTGATCACCCGGCCGAGGCTGCTGCTGCTCGACGAGCCCACCGAGGGCATCCAGCCCTCGGTGGTCGCCGAGATCCAGGACCGCGTCGTCGAGCTGACCGCCCGCGCCGGCATCCAGGTGCTCCTCGTGGAGCAGCACCTGGGCTTCGCGCTGCGGGTCGCCCAGCGCTACTACGTGCTGGAATCAGGCCGGGTCACCTCGACCGGCGACGGCGGGGCCACCGCCGAGCCCGCCGTGCGCGCCGCGCTCGCCGTGTGACCCGCCCCTGCCGTCTGGCCCGCCCCCGCCTCAGCCGGTCTCGAACTCGACGAGCACCGCGCCCGGCTGCGGCACCAGCAGCTCGACCGTGGCCACCCCGTCGGCCACGTCCGGCTCGACGCGCTCCGCCGGCAGCGCGTCGGCGGCCCGCAGCGCGTCCCACTGCCCGTCGGTCGGCCAGTCGCCGACGCCGAGCCGGCCCGCGAGGGTGGTGACGTCGCCGTGCTCGCGGTCGAGCCGGGTCACCGTCACGCCGCCGCCGGGGCCGCCGGCCACGCCCAGCCGGATCCGGCGGGCCAGCGCCGGATCGCCGTCGCGCTTGGACTGGTCGAGCGTCGACACCCAGACCAGGACGGTGAGCCGGCCGTCGGCGTGCCGGCTCGCCCACGTCTGCACCAGTCCCTCCGCGCCGTCCCCGGACGCCCGCACCGGCAGCTCCGTGCCGCCGAGCCGGCCCAGCATCCGCAGGGCGTGGTAGCGGGGCTTGGCGATGCCGCCGACGGTGATCAGGCCGAACCCGCCGTGCAGCAGCCGGGGTGGGCGGCCCAGCTCCTCGAAGTGGTCGCTGGCCACCCAGTAGGACAGGGCGTCGACCCGGCCGGCGGCCGACCGCATGCCGCTGAGCAGGAACGTCGCTGCCGACGCGCCGTCGTTGACCGGATGGAAGTGGGTGGGCGTGACGCCCCACTCCGTCCACAGCAGCCGGGCGTGCGGGAAGCCGAGCCGCCGCAGCGTGGGCCGCAGGTCCAGCGGCGGGCTGCCGTACGTGTGGGTGGAGACGAAGTCGACCGGCGTGCCCGTGCGGCCGGCGTGCTCCAGCAGGGCGTCGACCCAGCCGGCGGCGGCCGACGAGGGCCCGCCGACGGCGATGCGCGGGTCGACGTCCTTGACCGCGCGGGCGGTGACCTCGTACAGCCGCATCCACTCCTCGCGGGTGCCGGACCAGAACACCTCCAGGTTCGCCTCGTTCCACACCTCGAAGTCCCAGCCGAGCACGGCCTCGCCGTACCGGTCCAGCAGGTGCGCGACGAGCGCGCGGACCAGCTCCGCCCAGCGTGCCCAGTCCTTCGGCGGTGAGATGATCCCCCGGTACGCGAACACCGTCCGGTCCGGGTCGCGGGCCAGGTCGCGGGGCATGAAGCCGATCTCCACGACCGGCCGCAGCCCGACCGAGAGCAGCAGGTCGTAGACGCGGTCCACGCCGGTGAAGTCGTGTACCGGCTGGCCGTCGACCTCCCGGTAGACGCCCAGGTCGTCGTGCAGGATCGCGTGTGCCCGGACGGCCTCGACGCCCACCTCCGCGCGGACGCGGCGCAACACGGCCAGCAGCTCGGCCCCGATCTGCCGGCCGCCGCTGCTCTCGGCGCACAGCAGCTGCGACAGCCGTTCGCTGCCGATCATCGGCTGCCACGGCCGGTGCAGCGGTGTGCCCGGCGCGGCGGCGTCGACGCGCAGGCCCACCGTCGGCGGCGAGCCGGTGGCCGGCAGCGCGGCGGCGACGACCCGGTCGCCGAGCGGACCGGTGACGGTGACCTCGGGCACGGCGGCCACGGCGTACGCGTATGACCGGCCGGGCTCGCCGGTGGTGTCGACGTACCAGGTGTCGGGCACGGCGAGCACGTCGCCGCCCTGGTGGTCGACCGGGGCGAACGGGCCGTCGGGCCGGCCGTCGCGCAGCGGGGCCCGGTGCACCAGGTACCCGACGGCGTCGGGCACCGGCGACCAGGACAGCCGGACGTGGCCCACCCCGGCGTCGGCCGCCAGCCCGCCGGGCGGCGGCAGGACGGGCGTGCCGCCCGCCGCCCCCCGCTCGTCGCTGCGCAGCGCGATGCGCTGCGTCCAGTCGGCCCGGGCGTCGATGCCCTCGCTGTCGTGGCCGCCCGGCACCGCTGCTCCTCCCGTCACCGCTGCTCCTCCCCGTGCGGCAGGTGGAACTCCTCCATCCGCATCAGCGGTGCGACCCGCTGCTGCATCGGCCCCTGCTCGAACGGCCGGCGCAGCACGTCGTGGGCCAGGGCGTTGCCCAGCGCGGCCATCGCCATGCCCTGGTCCAGCGCCAGGTAGCGCTTCGACACCCGCCCGGTGCTCACGTCGACCGAGTCGTAGAACCCGCCCGGCCCGTACGCGTCGAAGTCCCGCCGCAGGTTCGCCAGGTTGCCCAGGGCGTCGTCCGGCGCGTAGCGCAGCGCCAGGAAGGAGGCGTGCGGGGTGACCACGCCCCGGCCGTAGCCCGCCGGTGGTGGCTGCGCCGGCCGGCACTCGCCGTACCCGGGGTCGACCGAGGTGCGCTCCTGGTCGGAGGTGTAACCCGGGCCATCCATGCCGATCTGGTCCACGCCGTACTCCCGGTAGCCGCCGTCCGGGTCGTTGGCGGGGGAGAAGCCCCAGTAGCCGTACCCGGCCTCCCGTAGCCCGTGCTCGATCTGCGCCCGCACGTACGTCGGATGGTTGACCGCCCAGCTGCGCGGGCCCCACCGGTCCTCGGGCACGAACAGCGGCACCATCAGCGCCTCGAACATCGACCCGCCCCAACTCGGCACCAGCTGCAACCCCCGGTAGCGGTAGGCGCCCTCGAACACCCGCACCCCCAGGTAGGTGCGCCACTCGCCGACGGCCCGCTGCTCCGTCCACGCCCAGTCGCAGCCCTCCGGGTCGAACGTGCGGAACGTGCCGAAGTAGTGCTCGGGCGGGATCTGCCCGGCCGCGATACCCAGGTAGCTGGCGATGCGCGGCTCGGTGTTGAACGCCCCGTAGTGGTGGCAGGTGTAGAACACGTCCGGCCCGGTGCGGTAGTTGCCGGCCACCGAGCAGCCCGGCGGCGGGTCGACCCAGAAGCCGCCGCGGATCTGCCGCTGCGCCGGGTCGTAGTAGTAGCCGAAGTCTATCCGGCGCAGCAGCGCGTCGGCCCGGCCCGCCAGCTCCGGCACCGCCTGCCGTACCACCGTCAGGGCGGTGGCCAGCCAGCCATTGTCCACGCTGGACAGGAACGGGTGCACGGCGCTGCCGTCGACCGGCCACGTGGTCAGCTTCGCCCCGGTCGCCGGGGCGTACCAGTTGTAGTACATGCCGGAGGCATCGTGGACTTCCAGCCGGCCGAGCGTGGCCAGGGTCCGGGCGATGCGGTCGCGGGCCTGGCCCGCGCTGACCAGGCCGGTCTCCCGGGCGGCCACCGTGCTCCACAGATACGCGCCGATGTTGGTCGGCGAGGTGTACCCGGCGCGGTCGGCCGGGTCGAGGTCGCCGCCGACGTTGTCGGCCGCCAGGCCGGTGCCGGGGTCGACCATCGCGGCGATCGACCGCCAGGTGTCGGCGGCGTACTGCCGCAGCACGGCGCTGGGAGCCGGCCCGGCGGGGGCGGCGGCGGCCGGCGGGGCGGCGGCGACGACCAGCCCGAGACACAGCAGCACCGTCGCGGTACGGAACGGATGGGACCTGGATCGCACGAGGAGACTCCTCACTTGAGGCCGGTCATGTCACTTGAGATCGGTCGGGTCACTTGAGGCCGGTCATGGCGATGCCCTGGACGAAGTGCCGCTGCAACGCGACGAACACCAGCAGGACCGGCACGATGACGGCCACCGAGCCCGCCATCAGCAGGCCGTAGCGGGTGTTGTTCTCGCCGATGGCGTACAGGGCCAGCGCCACCGGAAGGGTGTACCGGTCCTCCGACTGCGCGACGACCAGCGGCCAGAGGAAGTTGTTCCAGGACGACAGGAAGGTCAGGATGCCCAGGGTGGCCAGCGCCGGCCCGCACAGCGGCAGCACGACCCGGGCGAAGATCCGCAGCTCGCCCGCGCCGTCCACCCGGGCCGCCTGGATCAGGTCGTCGGGCAGCCCGGTGATGAACTGGCGCATCAGGAACACCCCGAACGGGCTGGCCAGCCACGGCAGGATCAGGCCAGCGTAGCTGTCCACCAGCCCCAGCCCGCTGACCAGCATGAACAACGGCACGAAGGTGACCATGCCCGGCACCATCAGCATCCCGAGCACCAGCGCGAACACCACGCGCCGGCCGGGGAACTCCAGCTTCGCCAGCGCGTAGCCGAGCATCGAGCAGAACACGAGGTTGCCCACGGTGACCGCGCCGGCCACCAGCACGCTGTTGAGCAAGAACGTCGGGAAGTCCAGCTCGGTGAACAGCTGCCGGTAGTTGTCGAGCGTGGGCGCCTCCGGCAGCCAGGTGGGCGGCACCCGACGGATCTCCGCGTCCGGCTTGACCGAGCCGAGCAGCATCCAGACGAACGGGCCGACCAGGACCGCGAGGCCGCCGGCCAGCACCACGTACACCCAGGGTTGGCCCCGGTCCCGTTTCGCGGTCGTCGTCACGGCAGCCTCCTCACGTCTTCGACCGCAGCAGCCGGAACTGCGCGGCGGTGAGCCCGACGATGGCGACGAACAGCACGTACGCGATCGCCGCCGCGTAGCTGTAGTTGCCGAAGCCGAACTGCTGATAGATGTAGAAGGCCACCGACAGAGTGCTGTCCAGCGGCCCGCCGCCCGTCATCACGAACGGCTCCTCGAAGAACTGCAGGTAGCCGATGCCGGTTACCACCCCGCCGAAGAGCAGCGTGGGGCGCAGCAGCGGCAAGGTGACGTGCCGGAACCGCGACCAGGCGCCGCTGCCGTCGATGGCCGCCGCCTCGTACAGCTCGCCGGGGATCGCCTGGAGGCCGGCGAGGAATACCACCATCAGGAAGCCCATGTTCCGCCAGGCCGCCATCACCACCAGCGACGGCAGCGCCGTGCGGGTGTCGGCCAGCCACGCCGGGCCGTCGACGCCCAGGTGGCCGAGCAGGGTGTTGACCAGGCCGCTCTCGGGTTCGAGCAGGAAGCGCCAGACCACGGCGACGGCGACGATGCTGGTGACCACCGGCAGGTAGTAGCCGACCCGGAAGAACGTGCGGAACCTGCTGATCCCCGCGTCGAGGGCGACGGCCGCCGCCAGCCCGAGCACCATCGTCAGCGGCACCCCGAGCACCACGAACCACGCGGTGTTGGCGGCGGCCCGCCGGAACGTGTCGTCGCCGAACAGCCGGACGTAGTTGTCCACGCCCACCGGGTCGACCGCGAGCGGGTTTCGCAGGTCGGCGCTGCGCAGGTCGGTGAAGCTCATGGCGGCCGAGGCCAGCACGGGACCCGCCATGAACACGGCGAAGACCAGCAGGAACGGCAACGCGAAGCCCCACCCGGCGACCCGCTGGCGGCGGTTGACGCCGCGCCGGCCGGGCCGCGCGCCGCCGGTGGACCCGGGCTGCCGCCCGCCGCCGGTGGACGCGGCCCGCCGCGCGAGGGTGGCCGCCACCTCAGCTCCCGGTGCCGATGGCCGACGCCTTGGCCTGCATCTCCCGGGTGGCGGTGGCCGGATCGGTCACGCCCCGCACCACCCGCTCGATGCCGTCGTCGATGACGTCGGCGACCTGCTCCCAGGTGGCCATCGCCGGCGGCGACTTGGCGTCGGCGAGCTGCGCGCCGAACGCCTTGAGCAGCGGGTCGTCGGCGAGCTTGCCCGACTGCCAGGTCGCCGTCACCGCCGGCAGGCTGCCGACCAGGTCGTAGAGCTTCTGCTGGGCGGCCGGCGAGGTGAGGTACCGGACGAACTTCCAGGCCGTGTCGCGGTTGTCGGTGTCCTTGTAGACGACCAGGTCCGCGCCGCCGATGAACGAGGTGCCGGCCCGCTCGCGGGGCATCGGCGCGACGTCCCACTTGCCGTGCAGCCCCGCGCCGCCCTGATCACGGAGGATGCCCATGTGCCATGGCCCGGAGACGAAGGCACCGATGTCGCCGGAGATGAAGCCGCTGTCCTGCGCGCCCGGCGCGACCTCGCTCGGGGCGAGCCCTTGCCGGAAGAACGACGCGTAGTACTCCAGCGCCGCCCGCATCTGCGGGGTGTCCAGGGTGAACTTCCCGTCGGCCAGGACGTCCGCCCCGGCCTGCCAGGCGAACGGCAGGAACGACTGCCACGCGCCGGTGCCGCCCGGTTGCAGCGTGATGCCCCACTTCGCCCCGCCGGCCTCCTTGAGGCCCTTGGCGAACGCGGTCAGCTCCTGCCAGTTGGTCGGCTTGCCGACGCCGGCCTTCGCCGCGAGGTCGGTGCGGTGGTAGATCAGCCGGGTCTCGACGTACCAGGGGACGCCGTAGGCGGTGCCGTCGACCACCGTCGTGTCCCACGCGCCCGGGAAGAACGCGGCCTGGTCGAACAGCCCGGCGGGCGTCGGGTCCAGGGCCCCGGTCTTGGCGAACTCGCCCATCCAGGTGGAGCCCATCATGCTCACGTCCGGCGTCTGCCGGCCCGCGATCGCGGTGGCGAGCTTGTCGTGGGCGGCGTCGAACGGGAACGCGGTGATGGTGACCTTGGCTGCCGGGTTCTCCCGGGTGAAGTCGTCGGCCAGGGCCTTCAGCTTCTCCCCCTCGGCGCCCATCGCCCAGACCGTGATCTCGCCGGTGGCGCTGCCCTGCGCGATCGCCCCGCCGGCGGACGGCCCGCCGCTCGTCGCGCCGTCGTCCCGGCCGCAGCCGGTCACGCCCAGCGCGAGCGCGGCCACGACGGCTGTCGCGTGTCTCCAGTGCCTCATTGCGCCTCCTGAGGGGGAAGGGTCGCCACGGCCGGGTCACCGCACGGTGCCGGCACCCGTCGCCGGACGGCGTCCGGTCGCCGTGGGGTCGTGCTCGGTGGTGGGGTCGTGCTCGGTGGTGGCGCAGCCGCAGCTGCGCCGGACGACGAGGTCGGTCGGGAGCACCAGCCCGGCGGCGTCGGGCTTTCCGGCGTCGCCCGCCGCAGCACGCAACAGCAGCCGCGCGGTCCGCCCGGCCAGCTCACGTACCGGCTGCCGGACGGTGGTCAGGGCCGGGCTGACGAGCGCGGCCATCGGGATGTCGTCGAAGCCGGTGACGACGAGGTCGGCGGGCACCCGCACGCCCCGGGCCGCCGCGCCGACGAGCATCCCGAGCGCGGTCTCGTCGTTGGCGCAGACCGCGCCCCGGGGCGGGGCCGCCCGGCTGAGCAACTGGTCGGCGGCGAACACCCCGTCGTGCTGCTCCAGACCGACCCGCAGCGGCGCGCGGGGCAGCGGCAGGCCGAGCTGCCGGTGCGCGTCGCGGAATCCCTCCCAGCGGCCGGTCACGTCCGGCGAGTTGCGCGGGTCGCCGACGAACACCAGCCCGCGCAGCCCGTGGTCGGCCAGCAGGTGCCGGGTCAGCGCCGTCGCCGCGGCGACGTTCTCGGCCCGTACGGACGGCACGCCGGGCGGCCCCTCGCCGGCGAGGACCACCACCGGGACCAGCGCCGCCAGCTCCCGCAGCGTGCCGGGGGAGACCGTGCCGCCGAAGACGGCCAACCCGTCGACCCGGCGGGCCATCTCCACGACCTCGGCGTCGGAGTCGTCCCGCAGGTGGGTGCAGAGGATGTGGACGCTGGTGCGGGTGTGCACCGCCTCCGCCTCGAAGCCCTGAATCAGCTCGGAGAAGTACGGGCCGGACAGCCCCGGGAACACCAGGCCGACCGCGCCGTGCCGGCCGGCGGCGAGCGCCCGACCGAGGTGGTCGGGGCGATAGCCGTGCTCCTCGATGGCCCGCTGCACCCGCCGCCGGGTCTCCTCCGACACCTGACCGACGCCGTTGGACACCCGGGAGACGGTGGCGACCGACACCCCGGCCAGCCGGGCGATCTCCCGGACCGTCAGCCGATCACTGCCCATGGGCTCCCTCGTTCTGCCGCATGCCGCTCGGTAACCGGTTTCAGTAACCGGTTACCGAGCACCATAGGCAACTACCGATGACTCCACAACCGGAGGCGTTGCCATAGCAGACGATCGGCCCGGATGGGCGGCGTCCACAGCCCGGCGATCGTCCACAGGCCCGGCCGGCGGCCGGTTGCGCCCCGCCCCGCCGGTCGGCACGGTCACCGATATGGACGAGGTGCTGCGGGACCTGGTGCGGCGCAACGGCGGACTGGTCACCCGGGCGAGGGCGACGCAGGTGGTGCCCCCGTGGACCCTCCGGTACGCGTACGCCACCGGTCACCTGGTGCGGGTGCTGCCCGAGGTGTTCGCCGCGACCAGCCTGCTGAGCGAGAGGGCGGGGCGCGCTGCCGGGCCCGCCCTCGGTCGTCTGCACCCCGCCCTCGGCCACCGGGCGGTCTGCGCCTGGGCCGGCGGACGGGCCGCGCTCAGCCACCTCAGCGCGCTGCACGTGTGGGGCCTGCACCGGCAGCAGACCGGCGACGTCCTGCACCTGAGCGCACCGGTGAACCCCGCCATCCGAACCCGACCCGGCGTACGCGTACACCGCCGGCAGGGTTTTGTCGTGGGGGCGCCGTAGGTGGTACGGCGCGGCGGCCCGCCTTCCGCCGGCAGGTGCGGGTCAAGGTCGGGCAGCGCACCATGTACCTCGACATGCTCGCCGAGCGGGAACGCGTCAACATCGAACTCGACGGCGCGACCACGCACGGCGACCCGCGACAGCGGGAGACGACCTGCGCCGGGACGCCCTGCTGGCCACCATGGGCATCCTGGTGGTCCGCTTCGCCCACCGCCGTCTCGTGCACGAACCCGACGAGGTACGCCGCGAAACCCGAGCCGTCCCCGCCACTCGCGCGGCTCAGCCGCGCCGGGATCCCACGCGCTGACGCGCCACGACCCAGCCGGCCGATCGTTGGCTGCCTCCGCGACACGACACGCCGACGGGATTCCACCGCATCCGGCCACCGAACCGGGTGCCGCCGCCCCCGGCACGCGCAGCGGTCCGGGGG
>NZ_JBHUVA010000081.1:0-27238 GCF_042670805.1 Micromonospora sp. NPDC057141
AGGCAGTACGTCGGTGACCCGCATGACATCCGGCTTGTCGGTACCCTGTTGCCGGCCCGGCGCGCGTCTGTGCCGTGGCGAGCCGGTGCGCCGGAGGTGGACGGCGACCAGCATGCTGGGACGGTCCACCACCGAACGGGGAGAACATGTCTCGTCCTGCCGTGACCGCGCTCCGCGCCGCCGCCCTGGTGGCCCTGCTCGCACTCGCCGCCGGCTGCCAGGCCGACGACACCGCCGACGACCCGGCCGCCGCGCCCACTGTCGACGCCTCGACCGCGCCGACCGACTCGGTCGAGCCGTTCGCCGCCACCTCGACGCCGTCCGCGTCCACGCCCGCCGTGACCGCCGCCAACACGGTCGAGGTGTGCGGGGAGGTCGACCGGCTGGTCCTCGCCGGGAGCAAGAAGCTCGCCGCCGACTCGGCCGAGGCCACCCGGGACAAGGAGACCACCCCCGAGGAGCTCAACGACCGGCTCAAGCGGACCATCGCGGGGCTGGCCGGCGACGTACGCAAGCAGGCGGCGCGCGCGGAGGACCCCGAGATCGAGAAGCTGATCGGGGACGTGGCGAAGCAGCTCGACGGGGGTGCGAAGGCGGCCAGCCCGGCGAAGTGGCTGGGCGAGACGTTCGTCGACATCCCGCCGAAGCTGGCCCGGGAGTGCCGGGCCTGACCGACGTCGACGTCCATCGTGGGGGTGGATGCGCCGGCAATGCTCCGAAGCTGACGCCTGAGGCAGGAAGCAGCAGTGGCGGACCCCGGTAGTGGGCCCGGTCGTGCGGCGGCGACGCTGCGCTGAGTTTCGCCGCGAACACTCGCTGTCGCATTGGTTTGAGGTGGCCGGACCTGCTGTTTCCGGCTTCCGTTGCCAACCCCCCACCCCGTTGCAAAAGTGACCACGGTCACATTGGGGGATGGGGGTGCGTAGGTCGGATGGGCAGTGTTACGGCGGGCCGCCTTCGCGCCCGCCCGGTGACACAGTCGACAAATCGGCGGGGTCGATGATGGTCTACGGCTCGACGGGTCGTGGGGGGTGGCTGCCGGCGGGGCGGGACGCAGTTCTCGGCGTAGATATTACTGATTGGTCACGTAGTGCCCTCGGGGTGCTTTGTGCTGGTGGGAGTGAAGGGGGCCGAGCCGCGGCTACGGCCGGCCCCCAGAGCCCGATGGCGACCCAAGTCCAATGAGAGCGTCCACGGGTAAGCGGCCGGGTCAAGTTCGGTTGGTACTGATTGGCCCGCCGCCGTTGCAACTATAGAACGTTGTTTACGACCTGTCCGGCAACTCGCTCGGGCTGAGAAGTGAACAACCTACCCACGTTGTTCATTGCAGAATCGGTAAACAACTCGATCCGGCGCGTCGCATCTGTGACGTCTGCCGATTGGAAAGCGTGTCTTGCCGGCGGCGTCTGCGAGACTGTCAACGCGCGTCAGCGAGGACACGTCAGGCGGCTACCTGGCGGGAATCACCCGGACTGACGGGCATCCGTATGCAAGACCCAAGTCCGGGTGGACGACCCGCAGAGAGGGGCTGCGGGTCCTCTACTCACCGTCAGAGAGGACCCACTCGTGTGCGCGCAGCGTTCACGGGCCGGTGGGGCCGGGAAGTCGCATGTCCGAGGTGACTTTCCGACCATCACCGCCACGATCGCCGTCACGGCGACCATGCTTCTGTTGATGGCCTTCAGCATCATCTCCTGGATGTTGGGCAACACCACCCTGGCCGCTGTCGCGGGAACCGGCGCCTGCACGCTGGCCGCCGACGCCATCCGCCGCTACCTCGGGGGCTCGATGGACTCGAGCCGGCAACTCCGGCAGGTCGAAACCGCCGACGACGTGCGGCAGGTCAACCGGTGACCGGCCGGCCGGAGAAGCCGCTCGATCTGTCCAGCGGCCCAGTGGCGCAGTTCGCGCACTCGCTTCGGCGGCTCCGTCAGCAGGCCGGAGGGCCTTCCTATCGCACCCTGGCCGGCCGGACGCGCTACTCGATGGCGGCGTTGTCCGTGGCCGCAGGCGGGACTCGGTTTCCGACCTGGGAGTGCGTCGAGGCGTACATTCGGGCGTGTGGGGTCTGCGACGACGACCTCGTGCACCACTGGAGACAGCGGTGGAGCGCCGTCGACAAGCACGTCCGCGTCCAGCGGCGTGCCGCGAGGCGCGCGGCCAAGGTCATGGCGAGGACGTCGCTGCTGGAGGTGCCCGAGATTCCGGCGCGCCCCGTGGTGCGACGGGCACCCCTGCCGGCCTTGGATGTCCGCTACGTCGACGCGAATCCGGCTGCGGTCGTGACCCTGGAGGAATTCCTGACGGCACTGGATCAGATGCGCGTCGAGAAGGGCCTGAGCCTACGGCAGGTCGCCGAGCGCTCCCGGCGTACGAGCCTTCCCGGCACCGATGTGTCGGGCGGGCTTACCCGTTCCCAGCTGCACGACATGCTCAACGGACGGGCTCCGTTGCGGGCGAGGCACGTGCTGGCCTATCTCCTCGCCTGCGGGATTCCGCAGGAGCGCGCCGGAGCCTGGCTCGCCCGCCTCTACCATCTGCAGGAGCAGGACCGCCGCGCACGTTCCGCCCTTGCCGCCCTCAAGGCCCATCCCGGCGACTCCGTGGCGGCGCCAAGTTCGCGACAGGGCGGGCGAGTGCGGTGGCAGCCGTCGACAGAGGAATCCCGGCCGGCGGCTGATCGAGGTGACCGGTCGGCCGAGGCAGCCGTGGAGTTCCCCTCGCGTGGCAGGCACCGCGACTCCGGCCGCTGGATAGGCCTGTTGCGCCGGGTGTTCGCCGGCACGGTGTACGAGACGTACGACCAGACCGTCCTCTAGGTGACCCTTCGGCAGCCGTGACCGATCTGCCGGAGCGGCTGCCGAAGGAACCCTGTCGCCAACCCGTGCGGCGACCCAGGGGCGAGCCGGGGAGCACCCCTACCCGAAATCAGGAGCCATCCACTTGTGACCGCGCAATCCGACCTGCTAACTTCCCTTTGCATGTGCAAGGGTTGGTTATGAGCGACGAGTCGCCCACCGGGGACGACCTCCTGCGGGTGCTGGCGACCCTGGCCAACCCGCACCGCCTACGGGTGGTCGCCGCGCTGGCCAGGGAACGCGCCTACGTCAGCCGGTTGGCACGCGAGCTGGGCATCAGCCGGGCCCTGCTCCAGGTGCACCTGCGCAAGCTGGCGGCGGCCGGGCTGGTCACCGCGCGCCTGGAGCTTTCCGAGGACGGGAGGGCAATGAAGTACTACGAGGTGAACCCGTTCGTGTTCACCCTCACCCCCGAGATCATCCGGCGGGCGGCCGAGACGCTGACCCCGCCGGACGCGGCCGGACAGGAGCAGGAATGACCGGGATGAGCGGCCACGACTGGACCGAGGTGATCGGGGCGGCCGGCATCTTCACCCTGCTCGTCACCGTCGTCACGGCGCTGGTCGTGCAGTTGTCCAAGAACCGCCGGGCCAGGTTGTCCGGCGGGCGCGAGGAGGACTACCGCCGGCTCGCCGAGGCGTCGGCGCGGGCCCAGGAAACCAACCAGCAACTCCTGGCCACGATCGACGCCCGGCTCGGCGAACTGGCGACCCGGACGGCCGCGCTGGAGCGCGTCCTGCGGGACGTCGACTGAGTGGCAGGTAGGTAAAGCCCTGGGCCGCCGAGCGGCAACTCGGCGACCCAGGTGGAAGCAGCATCACCTCGCCCGTGGGCGAGTTCTCAGCGCAACGCTCCTTCGAGGAGAGGACAGCATCTCATGCCGCGTACCCGCAGATCCGCAGCCGGCGGGCCGGCGCGCGTCGACCTACGTCGGGCCGTCGGTGCGGCGCTGGCGGCGGCCGTCGCCGGCACGCTTCTCGCCGGCGCGCCCGGCACGGCCCGCGCCGATCCGGCAGCAGAGCCGACGGTACGGCCGACGTCAGGGCCGACGGCACGGGCGATCTCAGCGCCGAGGGTACGGCCGGCGTCCGGGCCGATCCGGTGGGTGCCCTGCCCCGCCGACGGCTCCGCCGAGTGCGGCACCCTGTCGCTGCCGGTGGACTGGGCCGACCCGGCCGGCCGGAGGTTCGATCTTGCCCTGGCCCGCCGGCCCGCGACCGATCCCGCCGCCCGGGTCGGCGTGCTGTTCTTCGGCCCCGGCGGCCCGGGGGACTCCGGCTTGCAGAAGGTGGTGGAGAGCGTGCGGTTCAGCGCCGAGCTGCGCAGCCGATTCGACATCGTCAGCTTCGACCCGCGCGGCGTCGGCCGCAGCAACCCGGTGGTCTGCGCGTCGGACCTGCTCGCCCGGGTCCCGCAGGTGATCACCGACCAGGCGCAGTTCGACGCCACCGTACGCGACAACGCGGCCCTGCGCGCCGACTGCCGGGACCGCACCGGCCCCGTCTTCGACCACCTCGACACCCTTAGCGCGGTACGCGACCTCGACGCCGTCCGGGCCGCCCTCGGCGAGGACCGGCTGACCTTCCACGGCAGCTCCTACGGCACCCTGCTCGGCGCGCAGTACGCCGACGAGTATCCGCACCGGGTGCGGGCGATGGTGCTGGAGAGCGCGATCGACCACAGCCTGCCGATGCGGCCGTTCCTGGCCAGCCAGGCCGCCGCCGCGCAGGACTCGTTCGACGAGTTCGTGGCCTGGTGCGACCGCTCCGCCGACTGCGTCCTGCACGGCCAGGACGTCCGGGCCCGCTGGGCGGACCTGCTCGACCACGCCGAGCGGGGCGAGCTGCCCGACCCGACCCGCCCCGGTGCGACGCTGACCCCGTTCGCGCTGAGCGCCCGCGCCCAGCGTGACCTCTACGGCCCCGACTGGGCGGTGCTCGCCGACCGCATCGCCGCCTGGACGGCAGCCACCGGGACGATCGGGACGGACAGCGGTGCGGCGGCCACGAGCGCCGCCGGGGAGCAGGCGAACCCGCTGGCCATCTTCTGCCAGGACTGGAGCCTGCCCGTCAACAATTTCGCCGAGTACACCCACCATCTGCGCCGGCTCGCCGCGATCGCGCCCGACGTCCGGTATCCGCTGGTGGTGCAGGCCCTCGCTTTGTGCCTCGGCACGCCCGTCGGCAACCCGCAGCGTCGGCTCCGGGGGCGCACCGACGTGCCGGTGCTGGTGGCGGCCACCCGGCACGACCCGGTGAGCGAGTACGCCCGCGCCGCCGCCGTCACCCGCCAGCTCCACGGCGTCCTGCTCGCGTACGTGGGGTGGGGGCACGGCAGCTACACCACCAGCCCCTGCGTGGGCACCACGGTCGACCGCTACCTGGTCGCACTGGCGGTCCCCGCCACCGGCACCCGCTGCCCGGCGGTCGAGCCGGCAGCCGCCCCCGTCCCGGTGATCAAGAGGTTTGCGTCATCCCGGAGATCAACTTTGACGCTTTCCTCTTGATCACCGAGCCGGGGACGGGGTGGGGGTGGGGTGGGGTGGGGTCAGGGGGTGGGGTGGGGTCAGGGTGCGGGGAGTCGGGTGGCTCGGGATTCCAGGTAGCGGCGCTCGGGGAGGCTGGTGGTGGTGCGGGCCGCCGCTCGGTATGCCTCCCGGGCGGCGGCCGGGTCCCCGGCCAGCTCCAGCAGGTGGCCCCGCACGGCGGCGAGCCGGTGGTGCCCGGCGACGCGCTCGTCGCCGTCGAGCGGGGCGAGCAGGGCCAGCCCGGCGCGCGGACCGTCCACCATGGACACCGCCGCCGCCTCGTTGAGGGTGACCATCGGGTTCGGGGCGAGCCGGCCCAGCAGCCGGTAGAGCGCGACGATCTGCCGCCAGTCCGTCTCGGCGGCGCTCGGGGCCTCGGCGTGCACTGCCGCGATCGCCGCCTGGAGCTGGTACGGCCCCGGCGGCGACCAGGTCAGCGCCTCGGTCACCAGGGCGGTCCCCTCGGCGATCACGGCCCGGTTCCACCGGCTGCGGTCCTGCTCGGCCAGCGGCACCAGCTCGCCGTCCGGGCCGGTGCGCGCCTCCCGGTGCGCGTCGGTGAGCAGCATCAGCGCCAGCAGCCCGGCGACCTCGCCGTCGTCGGGCAGCAGCCGGCGCAGCTCCCGGGCCAGCCGGATCGCCTCGGCGGTCAGCTCGGCGCTTTGGAGGTCCGGCCCGCTGGAGGCGGTGTAGCCCTCGTTGAACACGAGGTAGAGCACCTGGAGCACGGCGCGCATCCGCTCGTCGCGTTCGGCGGGCGAGGGCAGGGCGAACCGGGCACCGGCCGCCTCGATCCGCTGCTTGGCCCGGCGGATGCGTTGGCTCATCGTCGCCTCCGGCACCAGGTGGGCGCGGGCGATCTGGGCGGTGGTCAGCCCGCCGACCGCGCGCAGGGTCAGCGCGACCTGCGCCGACCGGTTCAGCGCCGGGTGGCAGCAGAGCAGGAGCAGCCGCAGGGTGTCGTCGCCGGCCGGCGGCTCCTCGTCGGGCGGCGGGGCCACCGCCGCGTACGCCGGCTCCCGGAGGGCCACCGCGGCCTCGCGGTCCCGGCGGGCGCGCTCACTGCGCCAGGTGTCGGTGAGCCGGCGGGTCGCCACGGTGAGCAGCCACGCCCGGGGGTTGTCCGGCACCCCGTCGGCGGGCCACCGGGTCGCGGCGGCGAGCAGCGCCTCCTGCACGGCGTCCTCGCACGCGTCGAACTGGCCGTGCCGACGCACGAGCAGGCCGAGGACCTGCGGCGCGAGCCCGCGCAGCAGGTCACCGACGCCCGCACCGCCGGGCCCGGCGGGGACGGCTGCACCGCCGGGCGCGCCGGCGACGCGCGCACCGGCCGGCCCGCCGGAGACGGCCGGCCCGGCAGCGGTCACATCTCCGCTCCGGCCTCGTCCATGATCGGCCGCACCTCCAGCACGCCGAACCCCCGCACCACGTCCGGCCAGCCGGCGGCGATCTCGGCGGCCCGCTCGATCGACTCGCAGTCCACGGTCAGGTAGCCGGCGAACTGCTCCTTGCTCTCCATGAACGGCCCGTCGGTCACCTCGACCCGGTCGCCGGCCAGCCGGGCCGTGCGGGTCTGTGACGGGTCGGCGAGCGCCTGCCCGCCGACCAGCTCGCCGGACTCCGTCAGCTCCCGCATGATCTCGTCGACCTCGCCGAAGAGAGCGGCCCGGTCCTGCTCCGACATGCCGTCGACGAAGCCGGGGCGGTTCCAGATCAGCAGCATGTACTTCACGGCGTACTCCTCACGCGTCGGCCGCGCCCCGTCGGCGCGTCCCGGCAGGGGGTCGGAGCCGGTGCGCCGAACCCGACACCCGGGCCGGGGCGGATCCGGTCGGGTCCAGCGCCGCCCGGTCGGCGGCGGAGGTGCCGGAGGCCCAGCCCTCCTCGTCGGCGACGGCGAGCCGCTTGCTGGTCAACCCGGGGAACAGGTCGTCCAGCCGCTCCCGCACCGCGACCGTGCGGGACGCGAGCACCGGCAGCAGCCGCTCCCCGCCCCGTTCCCGGGCCACCTCCCGGCTCGCCTCGTCGGTGGCGGCCCGCAGCCGCTCGCCGATGCGCAGCGCGAACGCGTTGAGGAACGACTCGTCGTACGCCTTCGTGCGTCGGCTGCCGCCGCGCACCCGGCGCTCGGCGCGGCCCCGCAGCATCGCGGCGGTGGCCTGCACCAGCAGCGACGTGTAGAGCAGCTCGACGGCGGCCAGGTCGGCCGGGAAGCCGAGCACGGTGGCGAAGCCCAGGTCGTCGGACCACACCGACTCGCACCGGTTCGCCGCCGCCACCTCCTGCACCAGCAGCGCCTTCGCCCCCGGGTACGGCGGCTCGGTGCCCAGCCGCACCCCGCCGGGCACGTCGCCCCGCTCGGCCGTCGCCTCGACCAGGGCCGCGTCGATGCTGTGCCGGGCCATCAGCTCCTGCGCCTTGCCGGTCAGCGCCTCCGCCTCCGCCGGGAAGGTCGTCGACTCGGCCTTGGCCAGCAGCGCCCGCACCCGGTCGAGCATCCGGGATCCGCTGCCGCCGCGCCCAACGGCCGTCGCCGGGGCGGTCACGCCGGGCGGCGGGCGCAGCACCGCGATCGGCGGCAGCCCCTCCACCAGCGCCAGCACGTCGACGGCGTCGCGCAGGGCGGCGATCCGGTCGGTGCCCTCCCGGGCCGCCCAGGCCGTCAGGTGCCGCCGGTCGTCGTCCCACCACACGGCCGCGTCGAGGCCGGCGAGCTGGTCGTCCCACCAGCCTGGAACGGGCTCGGGCTGGACCCGGCGCTGGGCGGCGGCCAGGTCGGCCACGAGCCGCCCGGCCGGCGGGCCGAGCCGGCGGGTCGCGATCCGGACCAGGTCGACGGGCTGCCAGCCCCGCGGCCAGAGCCGGCCCACGCCGCGCACCAGGCACGCGGTCAGGGCGGCGTCCACCGCCGCCGGCCCGTCCGGCACGCCCGCGCCGACCACCAGCCGGTCCAACTGCCGTTCTGCGGCGCGTACGTCGGTGCCGCGCGTCGCCGCGAGGGCGTCGGCGATCAGCGCGTCGGCGTCCGGCACAGGGTGCTCCTCGAGGTCGGATGGCGGAACGTCCGCTGGCCGGGGCGGAGCCGGTCGACCAGGTTCCGCCGGGAAACCGTACCGCCGGGAAACCGTACCGCCGGGAAACCGTACCGCCGGGGCCGCGCCGGCCGGGCGTGAGCGCCGACACCGCCGCGGAAATGCCCGCCGGACGCCTCATCCGCGCCGGGTCGCCGTCCGTATCCATCCGTGCACGGGTGCGGAATCCGTGCGAGCGAATGCGGAATCCATCCGTGCGAGCGACAGCGGGATCCATCCGTGCAACGAGAGCGGATCGACGGGACGGAGCGCGACGTGTCGAGTCGTACCCATGGCATGCCCGGCCGGGGTGGCCGCCGCCGACGGCGCGCCGCCGCCCGGACCGGGCCGGTGGTCGCGTGCGTCGCCCTGGCCGTGGTCGCCCTGGTCACGGCCGGTGCCGGGGCCGTCCGCCGGGGCGGCCCGGACCAGGCGGGCCGCCCGGTCGCCGCCGCGGGGGTCGCCGCGCCCACGCTCGCCGCGCCGGTCACCCGGGCCCCGGCCCGGTCCGCGACCCCGACCGCGCAGGCGCCGGCCGACATCACCTTCCCACCCCGGGGTACGGGTGACTTCCGCGCCGCCACCCTCCGGGGCGCCGTCGCCGGGCGCGCCGGTGAGCTGCTGCGCTACCGGGTCACCGTGGAGGAGGGGATCGACGGCGTCGACGTGGAACGGTTCGGCCGGGAGGTGGGGGCGATCCTCGCCGACCCGCGGGGCTGGACCGGGGCGGGCCGGTGGCGGCTGCAACGCGTCGGCCCGGACGACCCGGCGGACTTCACCGTCGCGCTCACCACCCCGGTCACCCGGGGTGTCCTCTGCGGCGACGTCACGGACCACTACACGTCGTGCCGCAACGGCGACCGGGTGGTGATCAACGTGGCCCGCTGGGCGGGCGGTGTGCCGCAGTTCACCGGCGACCTGGACACCTACCGCCGGTACCTGCTCAACCACGAGGTGGGCCACCGGCTCGGCCGTGGCCACGAGCTGTGCCCGCGGGCCGGCGGGCCCGCCCCGGTGATGCAGCAGCAGACCCTGGGCCTGCACGGCTGCGTCCCGAACGCCTGGCCCGAGGTGGACGGGGCCGTGTTCACCGGCCCGCCCGGCCAGTACGACGACCCGGTGCCGGCCGGCTGGTGAGGTCCGGCCCCGGCGGCCGCCCCGACCGGGTGTGCGCTGCCACCACGGTGGGCGGGTGCGATTGACGGCCGCATCCCTTTCCTCCGGGGCTGGTGGTACGACATTGAACTTCCCCGGTCGGACATGCCCAACCACGGACCGCTACGGTGTTTCGTGTTCCGGACCGGGCGATGCTGTCCAGCTGGAGCGGGGCGGGCCGACCGACGTAACGGCATGGACACATTCGGGGCACCACGGGACGTCCCTTCCGGTCCATGATGAGCATCAGCTGTCCGCACACCGGTTCACGGACCTGACGGGGAAGAAGACGATGACCGCCAGTACGAATGCTCCGAAAATCAGCGTGGTGGTGCCGGCCTACAATTCCGGCCCGCACATCGAGAGGCTGATCGCCTCTCTGTTGCGCCAGTCGCTGCCGCCGGGGGAGTTCGAGGCGGTCTTCGTCGACGACGGCTCCACCGACTCGACCGGGGCCCGGCTGGACGAGCTGGCCGCCGCGCACCCGCACATCCGGGTGGTGCACATCGAGAACTCCGGATGGCCGTCCCGGCCGCGCAACGTCGGCGTCGCCAACGCCCGCGGCGAGTACGTCTTCTTCTCCGACGACGACGACTGGTTCGGCGACGAGGCCCTGGAACGCCTCTACGCGTACGCCGTCGAAAACGACGCGGACATCGTGGTCGGCAAGATGGCCGGCCACGGGCGCTCGGTGCCGCGCGAGCTGTTCCGCAGGGACTGCCCGAACGCCACACCGGACAACGCGC
The DNA here is from genome assembly GCF_042670805.1 of Micromonospora sp. NPDC057141. NCBI lineage: Bacteria > Bacillati > Actinomycetota > Actinomycetes > Micromonosporales > Micromonosporaceae > Micromonospora > Micromonospora sp. NPDC057141. The sequence continues at coordinate 10,358 of NZ_JBHUVA010000081.1, forward strand.
CGCTGATCGACAGCCTGACGGCGCACAAGCTGTTCCGCCGGTCCTTCCTCGACGAGCACGAGATCCGCTTCGTGGAGGAGAAGCGCCGGCTGGAGGACCACCTCTTCGTGGTCCGGGCCTTCCTCCTGTCCAAGCGCACCTCCGTGCTGTCGAACTACGTCTGCTACCACCACATCCGCCGCGCGGACGCCGGCAACGTGACGGCGCAGGGGCTGGACCCGGCGGGCTACTACGCCAACCTGCGCGACGTGCTGGACGTCGTCGACGCGTACGTCGAGCCGGGGCCGCTGCGCGACAAGCTGCACCGGCGCTGGCTGCGCAACGAGATGGTCAGCCGGCTGCGCGGCAAGCGGTTCCTCACGGAACCGGTCGACTGGGTGGAGCAGGTGGCGCTGGAGTGCGGCAAGATCATCCGCGAGCGCTTCGCGCCGGGCGTGGCCGCCGGGCTCCCGCCGCTGCAACGGGCGATCACGGCCCTCACCGCGTCCGACGACATCGCCGGGCTGCGCGAGCTGGCCGAGTGGGAGGCGGGCGTCCGGGTCCTGGCCCGGGTCGACAGCCACCAGGTGGACGGGACGGTCCTCACCGTCGACGTCACCGCGCACCTCGCGTCCGGCGACCAGCCGGTCGCCCTCACCGTCTCCGACGGGCGCTACCAGATCGTCCTGCCCGTCGACCTCGACCCGGACGTCCTCGACGTCACCGCCCGGCGTGCCATGGCCCGGCTCGACGTGGTGGCCCGGCGCAAGGAGGGCGGCGAGGAGTGCTTCCTGCCGGTCGAGTTCCGGGTCGAGGACGCACCGGTCCCGGGCACCGGTCCGGGGCGGGTGCATCTCGTGCACCACGCCACCGCCCGGGTGGATTTCGCCACCCTGAACTCGGGCCGCACCGCGGGCACCTGGCTGCTCAAGGCCCGGCTCACCGAGAACGGGTGGACCGAGGACGCGCGGCTCCCGCTGACCTTCCGGTGCGCCGCCGACGGCGCCGCGCCGGTGCGGGTGGTCCCCGGCGTCAAGAAGAAGCCCGCCCTGCACCGACGCGTGCGCAACCACCTGCGCCGGGTGGTCAAGCGCCTGCTGGGCCGGTAAGGAAGGGCCCCTTGTTAACGCATTCGGGTATAGAAGGGTTCCCCTCTCACCCCCGCCGGCCGGCGCGCCTCGGCGGAGGCGTCCCGCGCGGGGAGGCGTCCCGTGGGGGAGCGAGTGAACCGTTCCGCCGCGGCCCGCGTAGTCATCGTCAGTGCCGTGCGGCCGCCCGGTGGGACGGTCGGACGGCGAGACGGCGGAGCGGCGGGCGGCGCCGACGATCCGAGTGCCCCGGTTGCGGGGCGACGGGAGGACCACCATGACCAGCGAACCGCGGCCCGGTCAGCGGACGCTGCGCCGGGCCTGGGGGCTCACCCGTTCCCTGGCCATCTACCACGGCCAGCCCCACAAGCACCGCCGGGCGCTGGAGCTCTACCGGGAGTTCCTCAAGCCCGGGGACGTCGGCTTCGACATCGGCGCCCACGTCGGCGGCCGGGTACGCACCTGGCGGCGGCTGGGCGCGCGGGTGGTCGCGGTGGAGCCGCAACCCGACTGCCTGCGGGCCCTGCGCCTCTTCTTCGGCCGGGACCCGCACGTGACGATCGTGCCCGAGGCCGTCGGCGCGGACGCCGGGCGGGCGCGGCTCGCCCTGTCCACCGCCACCCCGACGGTCTCGACGATGTCGACCGACTGGATCGAGTCGGTCACGGCGGACAGCAGCTTCTCCCGGGTCCGCTGGGATCAGTCCGTCGAGGTCGACGTGGTCACCCTCGACGACCTCGTCGCCGCCCACGGCGTGCCCGCGTTCTGCAAGATCGACGTCGAGGGCTTCGAGGTGGACGTGCTGTCCGGGCTCAGTCGGCCCCTGCCCGCGCTGTCCTTCGAGTATCTCCCCCCGGCCCACGACGCGGCCCTCGCCGCGCTTGAGATCGTGGACCGGCTCGGCGGCCCGGCCGGCGGTTACCACTACAACTATTCGCCGGTGGAGACGATGCGCTACGCCAGCGAGGAGTGGCTCGACGCGGCCGGGCTGGTGCGGCTGCTGGAGCGGTTCCGCCCGGCCGGCCGGTCCGGCGACGTCTACGCCCGCCTGCGCGGGAACTGAGGCCGGCCTCGACGCGGGCACCGGGCGGGCCCGGAGACCGCGACGGTTTCGCACCCGGCGGGGGCAGCCCGGCGCTGGTGGAGTTCGGCAGCGCGACGGGCGCGGGCACCGGACTGTCGGCGCGCAGCCGCCGAGCCGATCCGTTCGGTGGAGTGAGATTCACTCCGACGGTGGTGCGTTCCGTCGCCGGGATCATGTTCGATGGCGATCGGCCGGATTCCGGCGAGGCACGGGGTGCGAGGCGGTTTCGCCTCTTACGGTGTCCTCGGCATGCCGGCAGGGTGGACGCTGCCGGGGCCGACCCGGTGGCGCGATGCGGGCGCTTACAGGGGGTTGTCTCGATGCGTGTTCGGAGCCGCGTGATCGCGGGTCTGGTGGCCGGGGCGGTCGTGTTGATCGGCCAACCGGTCATCGCGGCGGTGTCCGCCTGGCAGGCAGGTCTTGCCGCCAAGGCGCTCGTCGTCGAAGTGCCGGGGCACACCGGGCTGGTGCCCAGTGCGCCGCGCAACGACGTCCCGAGGATCACCGACGGTGAGATCACCGACATCGAGGTCATCGGGAACCGGGTCTTCATCGCCGGCTCGTTCACCGGGATCGCCAACGTCGGGCAGAGCGCGCTCGCGCAGCGGTGGCTGGCCTCGTACAACATCGACACGGGCAAGGTCGACACCGGCTTCCGGCCGACGTTCGACGGGGCCGTCGCGGCCGTCGCGGCCTCGCCGGACGGCTCGGCGCTCTACGTGGCCGGGACGTTCAACACCGTCGGCGGCCTCACCAAGCGCAAGGTCGCCCGGCTCGACCCGGTGACCGGCGCCCCGGTCGCCGGCTTCACCGCGCAGAGCAACGGGCGCGGGACCGCCCTGGCCGTGACCAACGACGCGGTGTACGTGGGCGGCCAGTTCACGAAGATCAACAGCACCAACCGCACCGGGCTGGCCGCGCTCAACCCGACCACGGGGGCGGTGGACGGCGGCTTCGACCTGCCCCTGTCCGGCGGCATCGGCGTCGGCGGCATGCTCACCGTGCAGCAGCTCAAGCTGACCCACGACGGCGGGAAGCTGATGGTGGTCCACACCGGCCGGCAGATCGCCGGCCAGGACCGCTACGGCGTCGGCCTGATCGACACCGCCAACAAGGCCCTCCTGCCGTGGCGTACCCGGCTGTGGGAGGACAACCTCTCCTTCGTCGGCGGCATCCAGCGGGCCTTCGGCGGCGACATCGCGCCGGACGACTCCTACTTCGTGGTCACCAGCGGCTCGGGCGGCGACCGCCCGCCGATCAACGACACCGCCATGGCGTTCCCGGTGGCCGGCGGCGACAACGTCGAGCCGATCTGGATCTCCCGGCACTTCGACAGCATCTACTCGGTCGCCGTCACCGAGGTGGCCGTGTACGTCGGTGGCCACTTCAGCTGGCAGGAGTCGCCGACCGCCAACGTGCCGTGGCCGGGCCTGGACAACGTCGGGTACGGCACGGGCCAGGGCCTCAGCGGCTACGGCCTCGGCGACCAGGTGGTCCGCCGCGACCACCTCGGCGCGCTCGACCCGGCGACGGGCACCGCCCTGGAGTGGAACCCGGGTTCCAGCTCGTACGAGGGGGAGAAGGCGATGCTGGCCACCCCGCGTGGCCTCTTCGTCGGCGGCGACGGCAACACCAAGGGCGGCCTGCCGGTGGGTCGGGTCGGCTTCTTCGACCTGGGCCGGGTGCCGGCGCCCTCGGCGGTGGAGACGACGATCGACACGCCCATCGAGGGACGGGTGAAGCCCGCCAACGGCTCGTTCACCATCGAGGGCCAGGCGACCGCCCCGTCCGGCGTCAAGAAGGTGCAGGTCGAGATCCAGAACCGGGGCTCCAAGAAGTACCTCCAGGACGACCTCGTGACGTGGGGCGCCTCCAACAGCATCCTGGCGACCCTGGCCAGCCCGAACGCCACCTCGACCATGTGGTCCCTCGCGGTGTCGCTGCCCGTCGGCGAATACCAGATCCAGGCGAAGACGTTCGGCCGCAGCAGCAGCGAGGCCGACACCACGAAGGCCGTCAAGAAGATCGAGACGTTCAGCTTCGACGACCTGCCCCCGGCCACGAAGATCGACTCGCCGGCCAGGGGCCTGCTCGCCACGAGGAGCTTCACCGCCACCGGCACCGCCACCGACGACAAGGGCGTCAACGCGCTGACGTACTCGTTCCGCACCCCGGACAACCACTACCTCCAGGACGACGGCACGGTCGCGCCGGCCTACAACACGTTCCGCACCGAGCCGGACGTCATCGGCGCGGTGTCGACCACCTGGCAGGTCGAGGTGACCCTGCCGACCGAGGGCGAGTGGCGGATGACCGCCACCGCCGTGGACTCCGCCGGGCAGAGCGACCTGAAGGGTGAGAGCCGGGACTGGATCATCTCGGAGAACGGGGTGGCGCCGACGGTGGCCATCACCGCCCCCGCCGCGATGACCCCGCCCACCGCCGCCGCGCCGCTCACCGTGACGCCCGGCAGCCCGCTCACCTTCTCCGGCACCGCCAGCGACGACGGCACCCTGAAGTCGGTCGAGGTCTACCTGCGTAACACCACCACCCGCGAGTCGCTGGCCGCCGACGGCACGTGGGGCCCCGACGCGGTCGCGGCCTACCACCGGGTGTCGCCGACCAACCTCAACGCCGCGTCGTACAACTGGTCGTTCACCACCGCGTCGCTCACCCCGGGCGTCTACGACTTCCGGGTACGCGCCACCGACAACCTGGGTCTGACCACGACGACCGCCAACCTGGGCAAGTTGAGCGTCACCGCCCAGGTGCCCGGCGACGCCTTCCCGGACGGCAAGCTGAACGTCACCGGCACCGACCAGAGCGTCGAGCAGTTGCACCTCGACCTGGCCGGCACCGCGACCGACGACAAGGGCGTGCAGGGCGTCCGGGTGGCGCTGCGCGACCTGGACACCGGCCGGTACGTGCAGCCGAACGGCACGATGGCGGCCAGTTTCGCCACGGTGAACGCCACGCTCGCCGCGTCCGGCGCGACGAGCACCGCCTTCACCCTGTCGATCGACCTGCCGACGAAGGGCGAGTACAGCGTCGAGGCGTGGGCCGTCGACACGGCGGGCCAGCAGGACAGCTCGACCTCCGGGGCCACCGCCAAGTACCTCGTCTACCCCGGCGACCTCGACCCGCGCCTTGAGCCGAGCCTCAGCCCGCAGAACGGCGCGGTCTTCACCGACTCCCGGATCGTGGTGACCGGGCGGGCGGTGGACGACGTCGGCATGTCGAAGGTGGAGGTGCAGATCGTCAACGGTTCGGGCCAGGGGATGAACTCCTCCGGCGTCTTCGGCGGCGGCTCCGCCCCGTGGATCGCCACGTTCCTCACCAGCCCGGGGTCGCCGGGGTCGAACTTCGCCTACACCTCGCCGGTGGTCCCGGCGGGCTCCTACACCATCTCGGTGCGGGCGGTCGACAACTACGGGCAACTCCAGCAGCCGCCCACCACCATCTCGGTGACCGTCAGCTGAGCTGACGTACTCCCATACCGGGCCGACCGGCCCGGCAGCCTGCTGGTGGTCGTCCAGCGGGTGCACCGGGACGGGCTCCGGCGGTGCCTCGGCAGCTGCCGCCGGCCCTGCCCGGCTTCGTCGGCCGTGCCGCGCAGCTCGCCCAGCTCGACGCGGCGTACGGCGAACCGCCCGTGGCCGGCGGCTGCGACGGGCCGGTGGCGACGAGCGTGGTGTTGTCGGGCACGGCAGGGGCCGGCAAGCCGAAACCAGAAAACCGGCACATTTCACGTGAGCGGGCCGCGTGTGAGGGGCAGGCGACGTGAAACGGCCAGACCAGCTGCGGTTGACATGATTTGTGCGTTGGTGGCCGTGGATCCGACGACCCTGGTAGGGCATCTGGACGCCGTGGGGGCAGGGCTTCGCGGCGACGGCGCTGACAGTGGCGACGGCGCTGACAGTGGCGACGGCGCTGAAACTCGATCTCCTCCGCTTGATTGGGCGATCGTCCAGGTCCAAGAGGATCGCTCTGGTACCTCAGGCCCGGAAGGTGGGGGCAATGAACCAGTTCGTCCTGGCGACTGTGACCGCAGCCCTGCTGGTGTGGGAGGCGTTGCTGCTGATCCCGATGGTGCCTGGGAAGCTGATCGATACTCGGGATTTCGCGCCGCTGCCGCGCTGGCAGTTCAACGCGTTCAACGTGCTTCTGACCTCACTTGGGCTGGCGAGCTTCGTCACCGCCGGATTCGCGGTGGCCGAGACGCGCTGGGCGTTCCCGGTCGCGGTAGTGCTGGGGGTGCTGTATGTCCTGGTGTTCATCGCCGACCTGATGGCGGTGTTTCCCGTGGTGCCCGATCCAATGCCCGTGCAGTTGCTCGTGCTCGAGGCGATCGCGTTGGCCTCGGCAGGGGTGCTTGTGGTGATCGCCATTCAAGGGGCACGCCGGTGACCGATGGCGGGCGCCGCTCCGAACGCAGCGCGGCCACCCGCGAGCGGCTGGTGGCCGCGACGGCGGAGCTCATCGCCGAACTCGGCTGGGGCAACGTCAGCACCCGCCGGGTCGCCGAACGCGCGGGCGTGAATCCCGGCCTGATCCACTACCACGTCAGCAGCATCGACGAGCTGCGACGCGCGGCGGCGATCCAAGGCGTCCTCGCATTCTTCCAGGGCCCGATTCAGGAGGCCCTCACCGAGGCCGATCCGTACGCGGCGGTCGTCGGGCTCCTGGCAGCACTGTCACCAGCAGACCCCCGCGACCCGCACGTGCTGCTGCTGTACGAGTCCCTCGTCGCCGCAAGCCGCGACGAACAGTTGCGCACGCGGATAGCGCCCTTGCTGGCTGAGTTGCGGCGACTGCTGCGCGACTGGTTGACCGATCATCTGGTGCCCGAGCCCGACGCCGTGGCAGTGACCATCACCGCCGCGATCGACGGCTACCTCTTGCAGCGGGCTCTTGATCCGTCGTTGCAACCCGGGTCGCTGATCACAGGGCTGAGTAGGCTCCTCCGCCCGGCTCCGTGATCGACCCACCCGCTCGCCGGACGGGCAGGCCGGCCCGTCCGGTAGGTCGCGGGTTGCGGACGCCCCGGCGACGGCACTGTTACCAATAACATCGATGTCTATGGTTTTGGTTCAGTGTCTGCGGCGGTCGTCTCCGCCGCCGAAGAGGAGGCAACGATGGGACGTACCGCTTCCCGCCGCCGGTGGGTGACCGCCCTGGCGGCCGGGTTCCTGCTGGTCGGCGCCGCCGTGGGGCTGCACGCGCCGGCGGGCCAGGCGTTGGAGAACGGGGTCGCCCGCACCCCGCCCATGGGTTGGAACAGTTGGAACACGTTCGGTTGCAACATCAACGAGGCGTTGATCCGGCAGATGGCGGACGCGATCGTCAGCAGCGGAATGCGGGATCTGGGCTACCAGTACGTGGTGGTGGACGACTGCTGGTTCAACCCGAACCGGGACTCCGCCGGCAACCTCCAGGGGGATCCGGGGCGGTTCCCCAGCGGGATGAAGACACTCGGGGACTACATCCACGGCAAGGGTCTCAAGTTCGGCATTTACCAGGTGCCGGTGGACAAGACCTGCGCGCAGTACTTCGGCGCGTATCCGGGGGCGACCGGCAGCCGCGGGCACGAGGCCCAGGACGCGCGGCAGTTCGCCGCCTGGGGGGTCGACTTCCTCAAGTACGACTGGTGTTCGCCGGAGGGGTCGATCAACGACCAGGTGGCGACGTTCGCGAAGATGCGCGACGCGCTGGCGGCGACGGGCCGACCGATCGTGTACAGCATCAACCCGAACAGCATCCACGCCAAGACGGGCCCGCAGCGAAACTGGGGCGACGTGGCGAACATGTGGCGGACCACGGAGGACATCACCAACGCGTGGGACACGGGGCAGAGCAACGGGTATCCGATGGGGATCCAGAACATCGTCAACGTGACCGTGCCGCTGGCGTCGTACGCGCGGCCCGGCGGGTTCAACGATCCGGACATGATGGAGGTCGGTCGGGGCGGGATGACCGACACGGAGATGCGCAGCCACTTCGCGATGTGGGCGATCATGGCGTCGCCGCTGATCGCGGGCAACGACATCCGGTCGATGAACGCGGCGACGCAGACGATCCTGAAGAACCAGAACCTGATCGCGATCAACCAGGATCCCCTCGGCCTCCAGGCGGTGCAGGTGTCCAACGACGGCACGCGCCGGGTGCTGGCGAAGCGGCTGGCCGACGGTGACGTGGCGGTGGCGTTGTTCAACCAGGGCAGCTCGACCACGACGGTGTCGACGACGGCCGCCGCGGTCGGCAAGAGCGGCAGCAGCTTCACCCTGCGGGAGGCGTGGACGAACGCGACCAGCACCACCACCGGCGCGATCTCCGCGAGCGTGCCCGGCCACGGCACGGTCGTCTACCGGGTCAGCGGCGACGGCACCACCACGCCGCCCACCACCACCCCGCCTCCGACCACGGCCCCGCCGACCACCGCGCCGCCCACGACGGCCCCGCCGGCGGGTGGGTGCCGGATCGGCGCGACCGTCAACGCGTGGAACACGGGGCTGACCGAGGACATCACGATCACCAACACGGGCAGCTCGACGATCAACGGATGGTCCCTGGCGTTCACCCTGCCGGCCGGGCAGAACATCACCGGCGGCTGGAACGCCACCTACACCCCGACCAGCGGGCAGGTCAGCGCCCGCAACGTCAGCTACAACGCGACGATCCCGCCCGGCGGCTCGGTGTCCATCGGCTTCCAGGCCAACCACACCGGCAACTCGGCCGCACCGGCTGCCTTCACGCTCAACGGCAGCCCGTGCTCCCGCAACTGAGCAAGGCCTGACGCGGGGCCTGCCCGGTGCGCGTGTGCGGCGCACCGGGCAGGGCCGGTCACCCCCGGCGGCGGGCGACCAGGACGGCGTCGTGGATGGTGACGTCGCGGCCCTCCGGGTCGACCGTGGCCCGGGGCCGGGTCTCGGCGGTCAGCACCTGCCAGGCGGCGGGGTCGAGGGCGGACGCGACCTCCTCGGCGGTGTACATGGCGTCGGGGAAGTGCATCCGGTGGGCGCTGGTGCGCAGGTCGCGCGGGTGGTGCCCGACGATCAGCAGCGTACCGCCCGGGGCGACCGCCGCGGCGAGCCGCCCGAACAGCTCCCGCCGCTCCGCGCCCGGCAGGTGCATGAACTGCGCCGACACCAGGTCGTACGCGCCCTCGGCCGGCGGCCGGACGCGCAGGTCGGCGTGCAGCCACTCGATGCGGTCGGCGACCTCGGGGCCTGCCGCCGCGGCGTGGGCGGCGGCCCGCTCCAGGGCGGTGGTGGAGATGTCGACCGCCGTGACGCGCCAGCCCCGCTCGGCGAGCCAGCCGGCGTCGGCGCCCTCGCCGCAGCCGACGTCGAGCGCCCGGCCCGCCGGCAGCCCGGTCACCTCAGTGACGAGCTGGGGGTTCGGTCGGCCACTCCACACCGTCGGCCGGGCGCGGTAGCGCTCCTCCCAGGCGGCCTCCTCGAACATCGTGCGCATCCGCTCCCGGTAGGCGTCCACGGCGGCGCGCCCCTCCTCGGCGACGAGGTCGGCGTTGATCGCCGCGCCGGCAAACAGGCCCGCCGCTGCGGCGGCGACGACCTGGGCGCGTACGTCGGCCACGTTGCCCGCGACCCACACGCCGGGCACGGCGGTGGCCCCGGTCGGGTCGGCGGGCACCTGGCTGCCGATCACCTGCCCGCCGAACTCGACGTCGACCGGCTTGCACCCGAGCGACTCCAGCACCTGGGCCCGGGCGGTGAACCGGGGTGCGACGACCACCGCGTCGAGCGCGACGACCTCGCCGGAGGTCAGCCGTACCCCCGTCAGGGTGTCGTCGGCGACCTCGACTTCCGCGACCGGGCCCGCCACGACGGTGATCTCCCGCGCGGCGAGCCGTTCGGCGTCCTCGGCGGCGAGCGTCGCGTCGTGCAGCAGGAGCAGCACGTGGGGGCTCCACTGCCGCCACAGCTCCGCCTGGTGCACGGCCGTCGGCCCGGTGGCCAGGACGCCGATGCGCCGGTCCCGGACCTCCCAGCCGTGGCAGTACGGGCAGTGCAGCACGTCGCGCCCCCACCGCTCGGCCACCCCCGGCAGGTCGGGCAGCTCGTCGACGAGCCCGGTCGCCACCAGCAGCCGCCGCGCCCGCACCTCCCGCCCGCCGTCCAGCGTGACCACGAAGCCGGTGCCCTCCCGGGCTGCGGCCCCGACCCGGCCGGCGACGATCTCGCCGCCGTAGCCGGTCACCTCGTCGCGCCCGGCCGCCACCAGCTCGGCCGGCGGGGTGCCCTCCCTGGTCAGGTAGTTGTGCACGTGCCCGGCCGGGGCGTTGCGCGGCTGCCCGGCGTCCACCACCAGCACCGACCGCCGTGCCCGGGCGAGGGCCAGGGCCCCGCTCAGCCCGGCGGCGCCCCCGCCGACCACCACCACGTCGTACGCCTCGTCCACCGCGCGCCTCCTCCGCTCGTCGTACGCCCACCGTGCCGCGCGACCCGCCGATCCGACAAGAGAAGTTGCCAGAATGGCAAAGGGCCAGCCGGCCGGGTGACCCCCGTGGTGGGGATTGCGGCGGCTCGTTACCTAGAACTACTATGCATTGCAGTTCTAGGGATAGGTGGTCGGATGCACATCACCAAGGACCTCGTCGCCGCCTCGGCGACACCGCTCGTGCTGGGGATCCTCGCCGAGGGCGAGAGCTACGGCTACGCGATCCTCAAGCAGGTCAACGAGCTGTCGGGCGGGCGGCTGGAGTGGACCGAGGGCCTGCTCTACCCACTGCTGCACCGCCTCGAGCGACTCGGCCACGTCGAGTCGTACTGGCAGACCCCGCCCGGGGGACGCCGCCGCAAGTACTACCGCATCACCGACCAGGGCCGGGCCGAGCTCGTCGAGCAGCACCGCCAGTGGGCCGCGGTCGTCGACGCCCTGCGCGGCGTCTGGAACACGACCCGGGCCATCAACCCGATCGCGGCACCGGCCTGGGAGGCGGGACGATGACCCTCGACAGCGACAGCGACCTGGAAGGCCAGATCGCGCAGTGGCGGGCCTACACGCGCCGCCGCCGGGAGCTGCACCACACCGACACCGAGGAGCTGGAGGACCATCTGCGCAGCCGGATCACCGAGCTGACCGAGGCGGGCCTGCGCACCGACGAGGCGTTCCTCATCGCCGTCAAGCGCATGGGCAGCCTCGACGAGCTGTCGCGGGAGTTCGCCCGCGAGCACTCCGAGCGGCTCTGGAAGCAGCTCGTGCTGCCCGGGGAGCCGGCCGCGCCCGCCGCTGCCCGTACCCGCCGCGAACTGCCCGTCATGGTGCTCTGCGCGGCCCTCGCGGCGCTCGCGATCAAGGTGCCGGGCTGGTTCGGGCTTGACATGTCCGGCGAGGATGCCAGCTTCTACACCCGCAACCTGAGCCTCTTCGCGCTGCCGGCGCTGGCCGCGTACTTCGCCTGGCAACGCCGGGTCGGCCACCGCGTCGTCGGGGCGCTCGCGGCGCTGTTCGCCCTCGGCGCGGTCGCCGCGAACGCGTACCCGCTCGCCGGGGACTCGCAGTCCTTCGTGCTCACGGCGATCCACCTGCCGCTCGCGCTGTGGCTGGTCGTCGGCGTCGCCTACGTGGGCGGTGACTGGCGCTCGGAGCGGCGACGGATGGACTTCATCCGGTTCACCGGCGAGTGGGTGATCTACTTCAGCCTCCTCGCCCTGGGCGGCGGTGTGCTCACGGCCTTCACCGCCGGCACCTTCCAGGCCATCGGCATCGACGCCGAGGGCTTCATCAGCTCGTGGCTGCTGCCGTGCGGGGCGATGGCGGCGATCGTCGTCTCGGCGTGGCTGGTGGAGGCCAAGCAGAGCGTCATCGAGAACATGGCCCCGGTGCTGACCCGCGTCTTCACGCCGCTGTTCGCGGCGACCCTGCTGGCCTTCCTGGTCGCCATCGTCTGGACCAGCAACGGCATCGACGTCAAGCGCGACGTGCTCATCCTGTTCGACCTGCTGCTCGTCGTGGTGCTGGGCCTGCTGCTGTACGCCATCTCCGCCCGCGACCTCGCGGCCCGGCCCGGTCCGTTCGACCGCCTCCAGTTGGCGCTCGTCGTCAGCGCCCTGGTCATCGACGTCCTGGTGCTGCTGGCGATCGCCGGCCGGATCGGCGAGTGGGGCTTCAGCCCCAACAAGACCGCGGCGCTGGGGGAGAACATCGTCCTGCTGACCAACCTGGCCTGGTCGACGTGGTTGTTCCTCGGCTTCGTCCGGGGCCGCACCCCCTTCGCCCGCCTGGAACGCTGGCAGACCCGCTACCTCGCCGTGTACGCCGGCTGGGCCTGGGCCGTCGTCCTCGCCTTCCCCGTCGTGTTCGACTTCGCCTGAGCCCTGAGCCCTGAGCCCTGAGCCCTGAGCCCGCCCCGCTGAGCGCTGACGCCCTGAGCCGGTCCGGTCGCCGCCCGCGCGGTGGCCGGACCGGCTACCGGGATGCGGGCCGGTGCTCTGGCCTTCAGGTCGGGGGTGAAGGCCCGCGTTGGGAGGGCCGTCAGAGGGCGGTTCGGAGCATTAGCTAGCTCCCTGCGAGCTTGAAGGTGTCCGAGAGAACATCCGACGCCGCCAGTAGCACAAGGTCATCACCGAGTCGCTCCAGCGCGATAAGTTCGCGGCGTTCGAAGGCGATGACGATCGAGGGTGGAGATCCCGGCTGGTCGGGACACTTGCCCCTTTTGATCGGGACCCTTCCTTCGCCACCCTCCTCGAAGCGCTGATGATGGCCGTCGCCCGACGGCCAAACGATGCTGTGGCGCCGTGGGGGAGGAATGGCTCGAACAGGATGCACGATCCGGCGAAGGATTGCCGGTCGCGGAGCGCGGTTGGGGGCCGCGTTCCTGGTGGCGTTGATCGCTACCGTGGGTAACGTTGTGGTGATGCCCACGCCAGCGCAGGCCGAGGACGATCCGGCCGTGCGTCATGAGACGTATCGCCGGTCGCTCTTCTCTTCGTACATGCGTACTCGGACTGGTGCCGACGCGCGCCATTACATCAAAGACATGGTCGTCAGTGCGGACATGCTCGGGTACAGGCAAAGGAACCCGAACGCCACCCCTGACCAGATCACAAGGTACTCGATCAAGAGGGCCCAGTTCTTCGCCTCCCAGCTGACGCCCGGTGACCCGCACCAGTCGATGCACGAGTTCTACATGAAGATCCTCCAATACACTGCCATGGCTCCGGGCGCCGGCGAGATCTCCAAGATTATGGCAGACATCGCGGAGAGCACCGTCGGCAAGCAAATCAAGGCGAACGGGGATATCAACAATCAGATCCACGCCGCCCAGGAATACCGCGTCTTGTTGAATGGCATGCAGCAGGCCCAGAACCTGATCTGGCAGCAGGTGGCGACTCTTGGTAAGGAGGACGCTACATTCAACGCGGCGTGGACCGGGCTGATCGGCGCGAAGTACAACACCTCGGCCAACGTCTGGGCAACGGAGCTGGAAGCAGATCCGGTGCTCGCCACATATGTCAACGTCAACAACCTGCAGGAGGTCATCTCCAACAACGGCGAGCTGGAAAGCGAGGTCGACAGGCAGCACAAGGAGCTCCTGGACAAGATCGCCACGCAGACCGCGGAGGCCAACCGGTTGCTCAAGGAGATGAACGAGAGGTTCCCGCTGCAGGGGGCCGCACAGCCCACGCAGAGTGATTTCGATCAAGCAAAGGCGGCGGCGGCCGAGCGCCAGAAGTGGCTGGACGGTGCTGCGGGCGCAGTCGAGTTGTTGGCCACTCTGGCCGGTTTCGTCAACAAGCGGGCCGGTGACATCATCCGTGGCACCGGCCGGGCCGCCCTTCAGATCGCTTCCGCCATCAACAGCTTCCTGCCGACTATCGCCGCGAAGGGCCTGCCGGCCGCGCTGTTCTCCGCGAGCGGGATCGGGATGGCCGCCACCGTGCTCGGGGCGGTGTCCTCGCTGGTGCCGCTCTTCGGCTCCGCGGGGCCCACGCTCGATGAGCAGATCCTCGAACAGCTGAGGGAGCTCCGGCTGGAGATTCGGGACTTCCGGACCGAGATGAACCAGCGGTTCGACGCGATCGAGACGGCCCTGGTGAAGATCTACGAGCAGCTGGACGTCCAGTTCGAGAACCTGCTGCGTCAGTCGATCTACACCCAGGCCCAGCTAGAGCAGATCATCACGCAACTCGCTCTCGTGACCGAAAAGGTCGACTACTGGGGCCTGGCCCTTTATCGCTCCCTGCAGGAGACGTACAAGAACCAGGTCAAATACCTGATCAACGACAACATCGATTTCGTGGACATCAAAAGCCGGGAGATGACCCAACCCGAGTACGAGTCGGCGGCGGACGGCTTCCAGAAGGCGGCAGCCATCGACAGCCGGACCGGCACGATGACGGCGACCCCTGGCGTTCCGCAACTGGAGGCCGAGCTCGACAGGGCCGGCTACCAGGGATCGGTCGCCTACCTCAACCAGTACGCCAGGGATTATCTGAACTTGCCTGCCACTGAGGTGTCCGTGAACGTCCCGGCGATCGAGCACTGGCTGGCCGCCGCGCAGGGCTACAAGGTGCTGCTTGCTCAGAATCCCGTGCAGTCGAAGCAGGTCTTTAGCCGCACCGAGTCGGTCGTCGCGGCCGGCAACGCCATCCAGGAGGCCGTGCGTCAGTTCAGCAAACCGCAGGGATCGGACCAGCCGCAGCGGCTCAACCCCCTCTTCGTGACGCTGCTGGACGACTACCGGAACACCGGCCTCGCAATGGCCAAGAATATGCAGGAGAAGCGGGCAAGCATCCAGGGCGACCGCTCCGGCTACTCCATGTTCCAGCGCCCGGACCAGACGCTCGTCGGCGTGCCGCAGACTCCGGCGCCTGCCGAGGTGTCGTACTGCGATTCTTCCGAGGTCCCCTACAAGGCACCCCGTCCCAGCAACGTCACGTTCCCCTACGGGGAGCGGGAGCTGTGGGTCGCCGACTACGGTCGCCCCAACACTCCGGTGCAGATGTGCTACGAGGCGGAGTGGGTCAACGTGACCGTCTGGGGAAACCCGGAGAACGAGGAGAAGCCCTCCTACCAGACCGGTGACCTAAAGGTGACGTTCAAGGTCCGGCAGGTGTGGGACGGTCAGCCGATCGTCGTCAGCACCCAGCAGCGGGTGTACACCTACGGCAGGTTCCAGCAGTACAACCCGTGGGACCCGAGCCAGACCTGGAGCGTGGAGCCGTTCCAGGCGATGCAGGCGAAGTGGAACTCCACCTACCGTGCCAGCTTCGAGCAGGGCGCGGAGTACAAGGTCGTCGACCTCGCGATCCTCAAGGACAAGGTGCGCAACTGGCTGTACGGGCAGGCAGGGCAGTACTACGTCGACGTGGTGAAGGAGATGCAGACGCCCGGCACCAGCCTCCACAATCTGAACACCAAGCTGACGCGCACGGCCCTGCTGCTCCAAGTCTACACCAAGCTCGGGTTCGCCCGTTCCCTCGAGTACGACCAGACGATCGGCGTCCACCTGCTCGGCAAGGACCGGATCCCGTTCGACCAGGGAACCATCGAGGCCGCGATCGTGGGTGGCGCCCCACGCTCGCAGGTCCTGGCACCGTTCGTCCAGGCCCGCAACAACTACTGTGAGGGCATTACCGGTGACGGTAAGTGTGTGTTGAAGCCGAAGAACCCGGATCCGGCGGCGGAGCCCTCGCCAACCCTCAACCTCACCCCGTTTCCCTGCGCCTCGCCGGAGCAGGAGCGTGTCGACCCGCTCGAGCGGTGCTTCAACCACTCTGTCGATTCGCGTTCGACGCAGCTGCGGAAGCAGCTCGAGGCGGCCAGCCTCCGGATCGCGACCAACGCGGACTTCCAGGAGGGCATCCCGGAGGTCGACGTGATCCTCGACGGGATCGAGGTGGCGGAGTTGTACTCCAAGGGCAACAAGCTTGCCCCCCCGGTTGGCGAAATCATCGGCCTGGCGGGCAAGTGCCTGGACGTACGGCACGCTGGCACCGCCGATGGCACCCAGATCCAGATCTACAGCTGCAACGGCACCCCAGCCCAAGCTTGGGCGATGATGTCGAACAACACGGTCATGGCGATGGGCAAGTGTCTGGACGTGAACCAGGGAGCCAGTGCGGACGGCACCAGGATCCAGCTCTGGACCTGCCACGGTCTAGGCTCGCAGCTCTGGAAGCCGCAAGCCGACGGGACCCTGCGCAACCCGCAGTCCGGCAAGTGTCTGGACGTGCAGTGGGCCAACCCGGCCGAGGGCACGGCGGTGCAGCTTTACACCTGTAACACAACCGACGCGCAGCGGTGGACCCTGCCGACGGCGGCGTAACCGACAACGAGACGGATGATCCCGGGTCCCCTGCCGTCCACCAACGGACAGCAGGGGACCCGGCCTTGCCAGTCAGAGGGCGGTCCGCAGTAGCTTGGTCTGATCTATGCGTTGCGTCCGGTTGGAGCCTTCCTGTGGGTCCGCTATGGATGGTGGCTGGTCGATCTGGGGTCTAAGTTATTTGTACAGTCCCGTTGCCGGACTCGGCCGAACCAGGCTCGCCAAATCCGTGTACGACGCCGGATGGGCCGGCTTCAGAGGGCGGTTTGGAGATTCTTGAGTTGGTCTATGCGTTGAGCCCGGTTGGTGGTCTTCCGGCGGGTTTGTTGTGGGTCTCTACCAGTCGATGTTGGGGAATGTGAGTCCTGGTCGTGACCGTCGGGCGGCTGGGGCGTTAGCCCGGTCATGGGTGATCGGAAGCCGTATCCCAGTGACGT
>NZ_JBHUVA010000082.1:0-26654 GCF_042670805.1 Micromonospora sp. NPDC057141
CCGGCGGGGGTGCCCCCCCCCTCGGGTACGACGCCGCCGCGGTGGGCGCCCCCCGGATCGGCGGCTCACCGGCCGGGCCGGGGGGCCCGGACCGGGCCGCCCGACCCGGCGTTGGCGAGGATTTCACCGCCGCGTGCGGATCAGTTCCACCGCCACCCCTGGCCCACCCGCGCCGCCCCGCCCAGACTGTTCCTCACCAGAGACTCGCGCGGTCCGGCCCCGCGCCGGGGAGGGCAGCACCATGACCCAGGGGTACGCGCCCGGGCTGCCGTCGTGGCTGAGCATCGCGGATGCCGGCCCGACGGACGCGCCGGGGGAGCGGGCCGTGCTGTCGGCGGCGAGCGCCCGCAGCCGGGCCGGCCTGTTCGTGGCGCTCGTCGGCGCGCTCGGTCTGCCCGGCTACGTCGGCCGCAACTGGGACGCGTTCGCCGACAGCCTGCGCGACCGGCTCGACGCCGGCCCGCTGACCCTGGTGGTCGACGACGCCGCGCAGTTGCTCGTCGACGAACCCGTCGGCCACCTCGGCCTGCTCCTGGCGGTCCTCGGCGACGCCGCCGGCGATGCCCCGAACCCGCTGCGGGTGGTGCTGCGGGACGTCCCGGAGCGGGTGCCCGACCTGCGCCGTCGCACGGCGCGCGCACTGCCGCGCCGCTGACCGGCCCGCGCCGTCGTGGTTCAGTCGACGCCGACCGGCTGGTCGAGGATCGCCGCGAAGCGTTCCTCGGCGAGGTCGAGCTGGCCGAAGATGTGCTCCTTGACCGCCGGCGCGAGCGGGGTGTCCGGCCGGGCGATCAGCTCCCGGTAGACCGGCACCAACGGGCGGTACTTCGTCGCCGACGAGAACACCTTCGGCCCGACGGTGTGGATCACCCCGACCCCGTTGTCGGTGAAGTCGGAGACCTTGATGACCCTGGCCCACGGCTCGCGGTCCAGGCTGGCCGCCACGTGCTCCCGATACTGCGCGTGCCGGTCCCGGCCCGGGTCGTACACCGGATTGGTGACCGCGGCGACCAGCCGCGCGACCCGGGGGCCGAACCGCGCGGCGAGCGCCGCCAGCGCCGCGGCCGTGCAGTCGTCGCCGGCCGCCGGCACCGCCCGGTGCTCGGCCGCCAGCTCCGCCGGGTGGTCCTCCACCGCGTCGTGCAGCAGGCCGGCGACGATCACGTCCACGTCGCGCACCTGGTAGTGGTGCATCATCCGGATCGCGACCCGCAGCAGGTGGTTCAGGTACGGCTCGCGCACCCGCCGGTCGTCGCGGTGCAGCTCGGCGGCGAGGTCGCAAGCGGCGGTGAGCCGGGCCCGCGTGCCGGAGTCGAACGCGCGGATCTCCAGCCGGAACCGCTCCCGCAGGCCGGGCTCGCCGTGGATCTCGGTGATCGCGTGCATGGGCATCGAGGCCAGGTACGGCGGGAAGTCCATCCACCACTTATAGCTGATCTTCACCGTCCATGGGCTTCCCCGTCGGCCTTGTGACGGGACCGTGTCCCGGCTCAGCGCAGCAGGTCCTGCTGCCGGGCGCAGAAGGTGGAGGCCTGCCGTGGTGCGCGGACAGGTTGTCCAGGGTCACGCAGATCGGCCAGCCGGGCCCGGCGACGACGGTCGGCGGAGCGACAAGACGGATTGGTGACTATATAACGCATAGTTCGGGATTGAACAGCCACCCGCTAGTTGCTGACTGTAGTCAGATCTTGGATAACACCTGGTCGCGCGACTACTTATCGTGATTACGCAACAGTGGCACCCCGAACGGCCGGCGCGGAGCGTCAGGCGGCGGGGTAGCGGAACAGGAGCAGCACATGTCAGATCACACCACACGCCGCCGCCGTCTCGCCGCACGTGCGCTCGCGCTCGTGCTGGGTGCCACCGGCGCGACCCTGGTAGCCCCGACCGCCCCGGCCGCCGCCGCCGTGCCGGGCCTGATACGCGTTGCCGCGGTAAGCGCCAACAACTCCACCGACTTCCGGTCCGTCACCGCCACCTGCCCGGCCGGCAAGGTCCTCACCGGCACCGGCTACGAGATCAACGGTGCCACCGGCGAGGTCGTGGTGGACGACCTGCGACCCAACGGCAGCGCCGTCAGCGCGCCGACCGCGGTGACGGTGGGCGCGTACGAGGCAGACCCCTTCGCCGGCAACTGGAACGTCACCGCGTACGCCATCTGCGCGAACCCGTTGCCCGGGCTGGTCCGGATCACGGCGGTCAGCGTCAACGACTCCAACCCCTTCCACAGCGCGACCGCCGCCTGCCCGTTCGGCAAGGTCCTCACCGGCACCGGGTTCGAGATGAACGGGGTCACCGGCGAGGGGGTGGTGGACGACCTGCGACCCAACGGCAGCACCGTCAGCGCGCCGACCGCGGTGACCGTGGGCGCGTACGAGGCGGACACCTTCTTCGGGAACTGGGACGTGCGGGCGTATGCCATCTGCGCGAACCCGGTGCCCGGCCTGATCCGGGTCACGACAGGCAGCCCCCGGAACTCGAACGATTCCCGCTTCGCCACCACCGCCTGCGCGGACGGGCAGGTGATGACCGGCGCGGGGTTCCAGGTCAACGGGGCGCTCGGTGAGGCGGTCATGGACGACTTCCGGCCCAACGGCAACGCCGTCAGCGCGCCGACCGCGGTGACGGTGGGCGCGTACGAGGAGGATCCCTTCGCCGGCACCTGGAACGTGCAGGCGTACGCCATCTGTGCGACCAGGTAGGACGGCCGCGACCTGGGTGCGGCGGGACAGCCTGACGCCACCCGGTGGGGCGGCGTGCCGGGACGGGGGAGAGAGGGGGCCCCCGTCCCGGCACGCCGGGTCAGGTAAGAAGGGGACCCTTCTCCACTGTATGCGTTAACAAGGGTCCCCTCCTTTTCACAGCGGCAGGCGGTTGGCGCCGGCGAGCGCACCGACCACGAGCGGGACCAGCGGCGCGGGCAGCACCTGACCGTGGCGCAGGGCCGGCGTCCAGCCGGCGTCGGTGCCCAGGTCGGGGTCGTGGGTCGCGTTGTACGCGGCCACCAGGTCGACCGAGCGGGCCCGGTCGCCGTCGGCGCGCACCCAGTTGCCCCGGGTGGTGACGGCGGTGCCGCCCCAGTCGTAGAGCAGGTCCTCGGCGGCGATGCCCGCGCCGAGGGTGAAGTGGTTGTTCTCCACGTACGCGGCGGACTGCACGCCGACGCCGACGGCGTACTCGAAGCCCTCGCCGGAGAGCCGGTACCAGTTGTTGTAGACGTCGACCTGGCCGAACCGGACGCGCGGCAGCCGCTGGAGCACGCGGTCGAACATGTTGTGGTGCAGGGTCACCTTGAGCCGGCCGACGTCCGGGCCGACGGTGTTCGACGAGCCGATCAGCATCAGCTTGTCCCGGCCGACGAACCGGTTGTACGAGGCGGTGACCAGGCTCGTGGTGTGGGTGATGTCCAGCGACCCGTCGTGCACCTGGTACGGCCGGCCGAAGTACACCGGCTGGGCGCTGTCGGGGTTGTCGCCGTCGGTGAACGTGTTGTGGTCGACCCAGACGTGCTCGCTGCGGCGCACCGAGACCTGGTCGTACTGCGAGTTCCAGTTGCCGGCCGCGCCGTCGGTCGGCGACCAGGCCGGGAAGCAGTCCCGGGCGTCGTCGAAGGTCAGGTTCCGCACGATCACGTTGTTCGCGGTGTCGATCATCAGCGTCAGCCCGGTCAGCGTCGCCCCGCGCAGCCCCACGATGGTGGTGTTCGGGCCGACGTTGATCTGGGTCTGCTTCGTCTGGTTGGCCACCGAGCGCACCCGAGCGGCCTCCAGCGTCCCGGTCGGGGGCACCATGCCCCAGACCGCCGGGTCGTACGCGGCCAGGTAGGCCGCCTGCGAGTACTCCGGGTCGGCCAGGTCGGCGCAGCCGAGCAGGCTGCCGTCGGCGGCCTCGAAACCGTCGATCACGCCCTCGACGACGATCACCTTGGGCGTGGCGTTGGTGCGGTTGGTGGCGTTGTCGCCGCCGAGGGCACGGACCAGCTCGGCGCGGGTGCGCACGAGGTGGACCTGGTCGGCGGCGGCCGAGCCGCCGGTGGTGCCGACGCCGTCGGCCGCCCAGCCGTCGCCGGGGGGCAGCGTCTGGCGGGCGAACCGCTCGACGGGCCGGGGCACCGGGCCGGCGGCGCCGCTGGCCGACGCCGCCGCACCCGGTGTGACCAGCAGGGACAGGGCGACCAGGGCCGCACCGAGAAGGCGGTGACGCATGAGGACTCTCCGAAGGGGGCTGTCGTTGCGGTGGATTCCGTGACGGGTACGAAATGCCGATACGACAGACCGTAAGGAAAATCACTCAAGTGAGTCAATAATTTCTATATGCAGCTATGTTGCAAAAAATGATGACAGGCGTGATTTGCCCGACCGTGTTCAGTCGCGAACGCGGCGGTTGCGCCCGATTTACGGGTGACGCCGTCACCCGCCGTTTGCAGTGCGTTTTCCGTGGCCCGGCACGTTCCGCCTCAGCCGTCCTCCTCCCGCGTCAGCGCGGTGCGCACCGGCGGCACCGCCCACGGCACGGCCAGCTCCGACAGCAGCGCCCCGGACCCGGCCGCCGCCCGCAGCGCCGCGTTGACGCCGCGCACGGTCAGCACCCGCTCCGGTCCCTGACCGGTCGCGGTCACCAGGTCGCCGCCGAGCAGCGTCGGCTCGGGCGCGGCCTGGACCGCCTCCAGCACGGCCGTGAACGGCGCCGTGCGAGCCAGCGGGGCGATCAGCGGCGTCCCCGTCGGGTCGGCCCGGTGCGCCAGCAGGTTCTCCAGCAGGCCGCGCCGCCCCGGCACCTCCCGCGGCGCGTCGTCGCCGGGCAGCAGCAGCCGGTCCGTCGGATACTCCAGCACCGCCCGCCCGGCCGAACCGGTCACGATCACCTCCCCGGCGACGAAGTCCTCGCCGGCCAGGGTCACCGCCGCCACGATCGGCGGCCCGGAGCGCGGCACGACCCGCAGGGCCGCCGTGTCGTCCACCTCGATGGGGCGCACCCGGTAGCGTTCCAGCTCGATCGTCGCCGGCCGCACCGGCGCGCCCGCCACCGCCTCGGCCACGGCGAGGCACTGCATCACCGCGTGGGCGAGCGGGTTGGCCAGCGCCCCGTCGAGCACCGGCCGGCCGTTCAGCGTGCGCCGGCCCGCCCAGGGTGCCCGCGCGTAGTAGCCGTCCGAGCGCTGCCAGGCGGCCACCGTGGCGATGCCCGTGACCGTGCCGAGCCGCCCCGCCGTCACCGCCGCCGTCAGCTCGGCCAGCGCCGCCGAGCCGAGGGCCTGGAAGCCGACCTGGCAGGCCCGGCCCGTCTCGGCCAGGGCGGCGGCCAGCCGCCGGTGCTCGGCCATGGAGAGCACCGGCGGCTTCTCCAGCAGCACGTCCGCCCCGGCGGCCAGCACGTCCCGGGCGATCGGCAGGTGGGTGTGCGGCGGGGTGCAGATCACGACCACGTCCGGCTCCGCCGCCGCGAGCATCTCCGCGTGGTCGGTGAAGACCGCCGTGTCCGCCGGCAGCGGGGCCGCGGGCTCCGGCTCGATTGCGCGTACGTCGACCAGCGCGACCAGGCGCACCCGTCCGGCCTCGTGCAGCGGCGCGATCACCCGGCGGTGCCAGCGGCCGTGCCCGTTCGCGCCGACCACCGCCACCCGGGGCGGCGCCCCGCCCGGATCCCCACTCAGGCCGCCGCCGCTCATGCCGCCCCCGCCAGGGTCGCCGTCACCCCATGCCGGTGCAGGGCGGTCAGCCAGTCGACGATGTCGGCGCGCACCTCCGCGTCGCCGGCCACCTCGGCGGGGAAGACCTCGCGCAGCCCGAGCAGCGCGTCGACCACCCCGGCCGGGGTGCCACCGGCGGCGGCCAGCGCGCCGGTGATCCGGTCGGCGATCGGGTCGGCCAGCGGCAGCGCCGCCCCGTCGTCGGCCGTCCCGCACACGAACCGCATCCACGCGGCCACCACCAGCGCCGACCAGCGGGCCGACCGGCCCGCCGCGCGTAGGTCCACGATGGTGTGCAGCACCCGCTGGGGCAGCTTCTGCGAGCCGTCCATGGCGATCTGGAGCGTGCGGTGGCGGATCGCCGGGTTGGCGAACCGGGCCAGCACCTCGTCGCCGTACGCGACCATCGACACCCCGTCCGGCGGGGTGAAGCTGACCGCCACCTCCTCGGCGACCAGCCGGCGCAGCACCCCGGTCAGCCCCGGCACGCCCAGCGCGTCGGCGACGGTCTCCCGGCCGGCGAGGGCACCCAGGTAGGCCGTGGCCGAGTGCAGCCCGTTGAGGCCGCGTAGCTTCACCCGTTCCCACTGCCCGGCGTCGTCGGTGAGCACCGCCCCGGCCAGCTCCCACGCCGGCCGGCCGCCCGGGAAGTCGTCCTCGATCACCCACTGGCGGTACGGCTCGGCGGCCACGGCCGCCAGGTCGGCGCAGCCCAGCGCGGCGCCGGCCGCGGCGAGGGTGTCCGCCGTGCTGGCCGGCACGATCCGGTCCACCATCGTGCCGGGGAAGGTGACCCGCTCGGACACCCAGGAGAGCACCCGGTCGGACGCGCCGGAGCGGGCCAGCGCCTGCTCGACCAGGCCGCGTAGCCGAGCGCCGTTGGCGGGCAGGTTGTCGCAGCTGACCAGCGCGACCGGCCCGGCGTCGGCCGCCGCCCGGGCGGCCAGCCCGCGTACCAGCAGGCCGGGCACCGTCGTCGGCGGCGCGTCGCCGGCCAGGTCGGCGGCGAGCGCCGGGTCGGGGCGCAACCGGCCGGTCACCGGGTCGAGCTGGTACGCCTTCTCCGTCACGGTCAGGGTGACCACCCGGATCGCCGGGTCGGCCAGCAGCGCGACCACGGCGTTCGGGTCGCTCGCCGCGTGCCGGACCCCGGCCAGGGACCCGATCACGCGGGTGCTGTCGCCCTCGGCGGACATGGTGGTCACGCTGAACAGGTTGTCCTGCGCGGCGAGCGCCTCGACGAGCTCGGTGCTGCGCGGGGCGACGCCGACGATGCCCCAGTCGCCGCCGGCCGCGCCGACCGCCGCCTCGGTGTAGACGGCCTGGTGGGCGCGGTGGAACGCGCCGAGGCCCAGGTGCACGATGCCGGCCGGCACGGTGCCGGGGCGCAGCAGCGGGCGGCTGGCCTCGGGCAGTCGGTGCAGCGCGGCCAGCCCGAGGCGGGACGCCCCCACGGTCACCGCCATGCCGGGCCGTCCGGGAAGCGGAACTCGGCGATCGACCCGGGGCGCATGGTGGCGCTGTAGCCGGGTGCGGTGGGCAGCAGGTACCGGCCGCCCCGGGTGCGTACCGGGTCGACGAAGTGCTCGTGCAGGTGGTCGACGTACTCGACCATCCGGCCGTCGAGGCTGGTGCCGACGCGCAGGAAGTCGAAGATCGCCAGGTGCTGGACGTACTCGCAGAGGCCGACGCCGCCGGCGTGCGGGCAGATCGGCACGCCGAACTTCGCCGCCATGACGATCTCCGAGAGCACCTCGTTGACCCCGCCGACGCGGCAGGAGTCGATCTGCATGACGCCGATCGCCTCGGCCTGGAGGAGCTGCTTGAAGATCACCCGGTTGGCGGCGACCTCGCCGGTGGCCACCCGGCACCGGCCGCCGGTCAGCTCGGTCACCGCGCGGGCGATCCGGGCGTGGCCGAGGATGTCGTCGGCGTGCGTCGGTTCCTCGATCCAGTACGGGTCGACCTCCGCCAGCGCCGCCATGTTGGTGATCGCCTCGTCGACGTCCCACACCTGGTTGGCGTCCATCATCAGCAGCGCGTCCGGGCCGATCTCGGCGCGGATGATCCGCGCCCGGCGCAGGTCGTCGGCCGGCGGGCCGCCGACCTTCATCTTCATCGCCCGCCAGCCCTGCGTGTACGCCTCGCGGGTCAGCGCCCGGACCTTCTCGTCGGGGTAGCCGAGCCACCCGACCGAGGTCGTGTACGACGGGAATCCGTCGCGCTCCAGCAGGGCGACCCGGTCGGCCATTCCGTCGCGGCCTTTTTCGAGGATCGCGCTCGCCTCGTCGGGGGTGAGCGCGTCGGTGATGTGGTGGAAGTCGATGCTGGCCACCAGCTCCTCGGTGGGCAGCTCGGCGAGGAAGCGCCACATCGGCTTGCCGGCGAGCTTGGCCCGCAGGTCCCACACGGCGTTGACCAGCGCGCCGGTCGCCATGTGGATGACGCCCTTCTCCGGGCCCAGCCAGCGCAGCTGCACGTCGGCGCTGAGCGAACGCCAGAACCGCACCGGCTCGGCGACGATCTCCTCGATCGTCCTGCCCTCCACGTGGTGGGCCAGGGCCCGCACGGCGGCACAGGTGATCTCGTTGCCCCGCCCGTTGGTGAAGGTGAAGCCCGCGCCGACCACCCCGGCGTCGGTGCCCAGCTCGACGTACGTCGCCGAGTAGTCGCCCTTGTTGATCGCGTCCGAGCCGTCGCCGGCCGCCGCGGTCGGGAAGCGCACGTCGTGCACGTCGACGGAGGTGATCCTGACTGTCACAGCTGTTCCCCGATCTTGTAGACCCTCTTGGGCAGGCGGTAGGCGAGGTCGACGACGGTCTCGGCGGCCTCGTCCTCGGTCAGCCGGTGCTCGGCGACCAGCCGGGCGAGGAAGCCCGCGTCGACGCGGCGGGCCACGTCGTGGCGCACCGGGATGGAGCAGAACGCCCGGGTGTCGTCGACGAACCCGGCGGTGTTGTAGAAGCCGGCGGTCTCGGTGACCGCCTCCCGGAACCGGCGCAGCACCTCGGGGGAGTCCAGGAACCACCAGGGCGCGCCGAGGTAGAGGGCCGCGTAGCCGCCGGCGAGGGGGGCCAGCTCCCGGGTGAAGGTGTACTCGTCGAGGGTGTAGACCACCACCCGCAGCCGGGGGTCGTTGCCGTGGGCGTCCAGCAGCGGGGTGAGCGCGTGCAGGTACTCGGTGGCCTGCGGGATGTCCCCGCCGACGTCGCGACCGTGTCGGGCGTACAGCCAGCGGTTGTGGTTGCGCACCGAGCCGGGGTGCAGCTGCATCACCAGGCCGTCGTCGAGCGACATCCGGGCGAACTCCAGCAGCATGTGCGCCCGGAACGCCTCCGCGTCGGCGGCGTCGGCTTGCCCGCGCCGGCCCCGCTCGTAGAGCGCCGCGGCCTCGCGCGCGCCCAGGTCCAGGGTGCGCGCGGTCGGGTGCCCGTGGTCGGAGCAGGTGGCGCCGGCCGCGATGAACGCCTGCCGGCGCCGCCGCAGGGCGGCCAGGAAGCCGGCGTACGTGCCGGTGTCCTCCCCGGCGACCTCGCCGAGCCGCTCGACGTTGTCGGCCCAGTGGTCGAACTCCATGTCGACCACGTTGTCGGGGCGGAAGGTGGTGACCACCTTGCCGCCGGGGCCGCCCCAGCCGTCGGCGGCGAGCTTCGCGTGCTGGGCCAGGTCGTCCAGGGGCGACTCGGTGGTGGCCAGCACCTCGATGCGGAACCGGTCAAACAGGGCCCGGGGCCGGAACTCCGGCTCGGCGAGCCGGGCCGCGACCTGGTCGTACACGGCGTCGGCGGTGGCGGGGGACAGCGGGGTGTCGACCCCGAAGACTTCGGTGAGGGTCTGCTCCAGCCACAGCCGCGACGGGGTGCCCCGGAACAGGTGCCAGCCGTCGACGAAGCGCCGCCAGATCTTCCTGCCGTCGGTCTCCACCGGGCTGCCGTCCACCGTCGGGACGCCCAGCTCGGCCGGGGGCACGCCCTGGCTGAGCAGCATCCGGGTCAGGTAGTGGTCGGGCACGATGATCAGCCGGGAGGGGTCCGGGAAGGGGCGGTCCTCGGCCAGCAGGGCCGGGTCGACGTGCCCGTGCGGGGAGATGATCGGTTGTTCCGCCGCCAGCGTGTACAGCTGCCGGGCGAGCGTGCGTAGGCCCGGGTCGGCGGGGAGGAGCAGGTCGGGTCGGGAGGTGGTCGGCACGTCGGATGGCTCCTCGGATGCGGTCGATGGTGCGCAGGCGCGGCAGGTCAGGGCAGGGTGAGCAGGTCGGCCACCCGGATGGCCTGGCCGGTCTCGAAGGACCGGTTGGCGGCCAGGCCGGTGAGCAGCGCGAGGGCACCGTCGCGCGCGGTGGCCGCCCGGTGCAGCGGGTCTGCCGCGCCGCCGAAGAGCACCTGCGTCATCCGGGCGTCCGCGCCGCCGTGGCCCTGCCGGGTGTACCCCTCGACCTCGATGCGCTGCGGCGGCTGCCAGTACGGCCGCAGCGTGAGCGTGGCCGACCCGCCCTCGGCGGCGGCCTCGGTGCCGTGCAGCGCCGCGCCCTTGAGGGCGCCGGCGGCCTGCGGGCTGACGAACTCGCTCTCCACGACCTCCAGCTCGAGGCGGCCCCGGCTGCCGTTGACCATCACCCGGTAGCCCTCCCAGGGGGCGTACGCGGTGAGGTGGTAGGTCATCGTCGCGCCGGTGGAGTAGCGGGCCAGCACGGCCATGTCGTCCTCGATGGTGACGCCGGGGGCGAAGACGTTCTGGTCGCGGTGGTAGCCGTCGGAGGCCTCGGCGTCGAGGTACAGCTCGCGCAGCCGGGGGTGCTCGGCCATCCGCAGCGCGAACGGGTCGTCGGCGGCGGCCGGGGCGTCGTGCGCGCGTGCGTAGTCGCGGGCGTAGCCGTGCCGGCGGCCGGCGTCGCCGTAGAAGAACAGCCGGCCGGCGGCGTAGACCTCGACCGGGGTGGCGTCGAGCCACCAGTTGACCAGGTCGAAGTGGTGGCTGGCCTTGTGCACCATCAGCCCGCCGGAGTTGGCCTTGTCGCGGTGCCAGCGCCGGAAGTAGTCCGCGCCGTGCCGCACGTCGAGCAGCCACTCGAAGTGCACCGACCCGATCTCGCCCACCGCGCCGTCGGCGAGCATCCGGCGCAGCTGCTCGTGCAGCGGGTTGTAGCGGTAGTTGAAGGCGACGGTGACGTGTCGGCCGGTCTCGGTGACCGCGTCCAGGATGCGTCGGCAGCGCGGCGCGTCGACGGTCATCGGCTTCTCCGAGACCACGTCGCAGCCGGCGCGCAGGGCGGCGACGATGTACTCGTCGTGGGTGGCGTCGACGGTGCTGACGAGGACCGTGTCGACCCGCTCCTTGTCCAGCATCGCGGCGAACTCGTCGGCGCGGTACGTCGGCACCGGCGGGTGGCCCAGCTCGCCCAGCCATCGGTTGTGCGCGTCCATGCGGGCCTGGTTGACGTCGGCGAACGCGACCAGCTCGGCGGTGTCGGCGTGGTCGCGCACCAGCGCCCGGACGAACATCTCGGCCCGGGCGCCGGTGCCCACCACCGCGTGACGTGTCCGTCCACCGGATCTCGAAGACATCGCGTGGGCCTCCTGGCTGGCTGCAAAGGTTTGCAGTGAAGAAACCACGATCGATCACGACGAGTCAACGACGGAAACAAAATCCGCGTGGATTGCCCTGCTTTGCAGGCATACGAACGCATGCTGCGTGCCCGTTCGAAACCTGGTCGTAATCTTCGAGCGTTGACACTGGAGCAACCGTTTGCATTAATTGTCGGCACCCACGTGACCGCAGCCACACCGGACGAAAGGGCCGCCGTGCCAGTCACCATCAGGGACGTCGCACGGGCCTCCGGCGTGCACATCTCGACGGTCTCCCGCACGTTCTCCGCGCCGCACCTGGTCAACCCGGACACCCGGGTCCGGGTGCTGGCCTGCGCGGAGGACCTGGGCTACCGGCCCAACCGCGCCGCACGGGCCCTGATCACGGGCCGCACCCACAACATCGGCCTGATCATCGCCGACATCGCCAACCCGTTCTTCCCGCCGCTGATCAAGGCGGCGGAGGGGCAGGCCCGGCACCGCGACTACCACATCTTCGTCGCGGACACCAACGAGGACCCGACGGCCGAGGAGGAGCTGGTCCACGCCCTGGCCAAACAGGTCGACGGGGTGCTGCTGTGCAGCCCCCGGATGAGCAACAGCCTGATCGAGCAGCTCAGCCGCGAGGTCCCGCTGGTGGTGATAAACCGCCAGGTGGCCGGCCTGCCCTGCGTGATGATGGACGTCGGGCAGGGCGCCCGCTCGGCGATCGAGCACCTCGTCGGCCTCGGCCACACCGCGATCGGCCTGCTCAGCGGGCCCCGTGGCTCGTGGACCAGCCGGGAGATCCGCCGGTCGGCCGCCGCCGCGGCCCGGGCCGGTGGCGCCGAGCTGACCGTCCTCGGCCCCAACCCACCCACCGAGCACGGCGGCCTAGCGCTGGCCGAACACGTCCAGCGCGCCGGCGTCACCGCCGTGCTCGCCTACAACGACCTGATGGCGATCGGGCTGATCGAGGGGCTCGACGCCCTCGGGGCCCGGGTGCCGCAGGACGTCAGCGTCGTCGGCATCGACGACATCACCCTGAGCCGGCTCACCCGGCCCAAGTTGACGACGGTGGCCACGCCTACCGCGGCCGCCGGCCGGACGGCCGTCGACATGCTGCTGCAACAGGACACCGACGCGCCGCGATCGCGGGGCGCCGGCAGAGGCACGGCAGTCGGCGCCCGTCGCACCACCGCACAGGTAATGCTCCAGACCGAGTTGGTCATCCGCGACTCCACCGGACCCGCTTCGGCATCCGGTAGCCCCGGTGCCGTCCAGGTCAGCCCGGGCCCGCATCGCCCTGCGGACCCGGGCCGCCCGACAGCGGCCACCGGTGGCGTCGTCGCCTCCTAACGCCAAGGAGTGAGCGCACACATGCACCCCGCCACGCCCCCCACCGCCGGCGCACCCGCCGGGCGTTCCCACCGTACTCCCCGCCGGAAGCTGCTGCGCGGGCTCGTCGCCCTCGCCGTGGCCGCACCCCTGGTCCTCGGCGCCGCCGCCTGCGGCGACGACTCCGCCAGCGACGACGGCAAGGTCAAGCTCTCCATCTTCTGGTGGGGCGGCGAGGCCCGGGCCAAGCTGACCGAGGACGCCCTCGCCCTCTACACCAAGAAGAACCCGAACGTCACGTTCGAGAAGACCTGGCAGGCCAACCAGGGCTACTTCGACAAGCTGGCCACCCTCACCGCCGGCGGCAACCCGCCGGACATCTTCCAGATCGACGACAACTACCTCGCCGAGTACGCGGCCCGCAACACCACGCTCGACCTGACCAGCTACTCCGACTCGGGCAAGCTCGACGTGTCGAAGTTCCCCAAGAGCCTGTGGCAGTACGGCGTGGTCGACGGCAAGCTCGCCGGCCTCGCCTCCGGCGAGAACACCCAGGGCCTGGTCTACAACAAGACCCTGCTCACCAAGAACGGCCTTCCGGAGCCGACCACCGGCATGACCTGGGAGGAGCACATCGCCTGGGCCGAGCAGGTGGCGAAGAAGACCAAGATCCCCGGCACCATGGACCCGAGCGCCGACTACAAGGCGTTCTGGGTGTGGCTGCGCCAGCAGGGCAAGGACCTGTACAACGGCAACCAGCTCGGCTTCACCGTCGAGGACGTGACCAAGTGGTTCGAGCTGTGGAAGGGCGCCCGGGACCGCGGCGCGACCCCGACCCCGGACGTGATCCACGAGGGCAACGCCACCGACATCACCAAGCAGCTCGTGGTCACCGGAAAGGCCGGCACCTCCTGGGTCTGGGTCAACCAGATGCCGGAGCTGAAGAAGAACACCAAGGACGAGCTGGGCGTCGTCGCCTACCCGGGTGACCCGAGCGGCCAGTGGGCCCGCGCCTCCATGTACTGGTCGGTGTTCAAGGGCAGCAAGCACAAGGACATCGCCGTCGACGTGCTCAACTTCCTGGCCAACGACCCAGAGGCCGTCAAGATCCTCGGCACCGACCGCGGGCTGCCGTCCAACCTGGACCTGCGCCGGGTCGTCAGCGACGACACCACCGACCCCGCGATGAAGCAGTCCATCGCGGTGGAGACCGAGCTGGCCCAGAAGTTCGGCCAGTCGCCGCAGGTGCCGATCAAGGGCCACAGCAAGGTCCGCGCCGAACTGGTCAAGGCGGCCGAGGAGGCGCAGTACGGCCGGCTCGCCCCGGCCGCCGCGGCCGCCCTGTTCATGGACGCCTGCAAGTCCGCCATCGCCTGAACCGCCGCACAAGCTCGGAAAGGAGCCGGCTCGTGGCCCTGACCACGGTGCCCGACCCGACCCGACGCGGCACCGGATCCGCCCGCGCCCACGCCCCCCACGGCGTGGCCGGGCGGATCCGGCAAAGCGAAGGTCTCGCGGGGTACGTCTTCCTCTCGCCCTGGCTCATCGGACTGATGGCCATCACGGCGATTCCCATGCTCTTGTCCCTCTACCTCAGCTTCACCAACTACGACATCCTCACCCCGTTCTCGGAGGTCGAGTGGGTGGGGCTCGCCAACTACGAGCGGATGTTCACCAGCGATCCGTCCTACTGGCACGCGGTGCGGGTGACCCTGACCTTCGCCCTGGTGGCGGTGCCGCTGAAGCTGGCCGCCGCGCTCGGCGTGGCGCTGCTGCTCAACCGGGCCTGGCGCGGGGTCGGGCTGTTCCGCAGCCTGTTCTACCTGCCGTCGCTGCTCGGCGGCAGCGTCGCGCTCGCCATCGTCTGGGTGAACATGTTCAACCGCGACGGCGCGTTCAACTCGATGCTGGCCCTGTTCGGCATCGAGGGCAAACCCTGGGTCAACGACCCGGACTGGGCGCTGGAGACGCTGATGGTGCTCGCCATCTGGCAGTTCGGCGCCCCCATGGTGATCTTCCTGGCCGGCCTCAAGCAGGTGCCGACCGAGCTGTACGAAGCCGCGTCCGTGGACGGGGCCGGCAGGTGGCGGCAGTTCCGCGCAGTCACCCTGCCGATGCTCTCCCCGGTCATCTTCTTCAACCTGGTGCTGGAGACCATCAACGGCTTCCAGGGCTTCACCGCGGCCTTCGTGCTCAGCAACGGCACCGGCGGCCCGGTCGACTCCACGCTCATGTACACGCTGAACCTCTACATCAAGGGCTTCACCGACCTGGAGATGGGCTACGCCTCGGCGATGGCCTGGGTCTTCCTGATCGCCATCGGCGTCATCACGGCGGCCTTCTTCAGCACCGGGCGGTTCTGGGTGCACTACTCCGACGGGGAGGACCGGTGACGACGGCTACCGCAGAACCGCCGGTGACCGGGCCCCGCCGCCCGCGCGCCGGACGGGGGCAGGCCGTACGCCTGCTCGTCCTGATCGCGATCGTGGTGGTCGTCCTCTACCCGCTGTTCTGGATGATCGGCACCTCCGTCAAGAGCCAGGAGGAGATCGTCAGCAACATCGGCCTGCTGCCGAAGGAGTTCACCCCCGGCAACTACGTCGACGGGTGGACCAACTTCGACCTCAGCTTCGGCCGGTTCTTCCTCAACAGCGCGATGGTCAGCCTGCTGACCGTGGTCGGCAACGCGGTCTCCTGCCTGCTCGCCGCGTACGCCTTCGCCAGGCTGAGGTTCCGGCTGCGCGGGATGTGGTTCGCGATCATGATCGGCACCCTGCTCCTGCCCGGGCACGTGCTGATCGTGCCGCAGTACATCCTGTTCCGCAGCCTCGGGCTCGTCGGCGGCGAGTGGCCGTACCTGCCGCTGCTGATCCCGCAGTTCCTGGCGACCGAGGCGTTCTTCGTCTTCCTGATGGTGCAGTTCATGCGGGGCATCCCGCGCGAGCTGGACGAGGCCGCGAAGATCGACGGGGCCAGCGCGTTCGGCATCTTCCGGCACGTCATCCTGCCGCTGAGCCGCCCCGCGCTGGTCACCACCGCGATCTTCTCGTTCATCTGGACGTGGAACGACTTCTTCCGGCAGTTGGTCTTCCTGTCCAGCCTGGAGGACTACACGGTGCCGGTGGCGCTGACCCTGTTCATCGACTCGACCAGCCAGAGCGCGGTCGGCCCGATGTTCGCCATGTCGGTGCTGTCCCTGCTGCCGGTGTTCCTGTTCTTCCTGGCCTTCCAGCGGATGCTCGTCGAGGGCATCAACACCAGCGGCCTCAAGGGGTGAGCGTCGTGCCGCAGGACGCACCGGCCCGCCGGGACTGGCGGGACGTGGTCCGCGACGCCGCCGACCTGGCCCTGGTCGGGTTCGGGCTGGTGGTGGGCGCGCTGCCGGTGCTGACCGCCGGCGCCGCGCTCGCCACCGCCAGCGCCGCCGTGCACGACCGGATCACCGACGGCGGCTGGCCGAACGCGCGGACCACGCTGCGCCGGTACGTCCGGGGACTGCCGGCCGGCGTGCCGGTCACCCTGGCCGCGCTGGCCGGCGCGGTCCTGCTCGGCGCCGACCTGGCCGCGCTGGCCACCGGCCGGGTCCCCGGCGGGGCACCCGCCCTGCTGGTCACCGGGCTCGTCGTGGCGGCCCTGGCCGGGTACGCCGGCCTCGTCGTCGTCGAGGTCGGGCGGGCCGGCGGGCGGGGCTGGCGGTCCGCCGCCCGGTCCGCCGCCCGCGCCTGCCTCGCCGGCCCGGGCGGCTGGGCGGCGGCCAGCGGAGTGTGCTGCCTGGCCGGCATCCTGACCGCGCTGGTCATCCCGGTCGCGCTGCCGATCCTCGCCGGTTACGCCCTGGCCGCCCTGCACGCGGTCGCCCGCCGCCGCCCCGCCGTCGCCGTGGAGTCGTCGTGACCGAGACCGTGGAGCCGTCGTGACCGACCACCGCCCCCGCCCCCGCACCGACGACGCCGGCCCCGGCAGCCCCGACGACCCCCGGCTGCGCGTCGGCGGCGTCGAGGTGGCCCGGTACGTGCTCGCCCCGGACCTCGACGCCACGCACGGCCCCCGCCCTTACCTGCACCCGGTGCGGACGCTGGGCGGGACGGTGGTGACCGACGAACTGCCTCAGGACCACGTCTGGCACCTCGGCGCGTCCCTGGCCGTGCAGGACGTCGCCGGCACCAACCTCTGGGGCGGGCGCACCTACGTGCGCGACACCGGCTACACCTGGCGCGCCGACCACGGCCGGATCGTCCACACCGGATGGGACGAGCGCGCCGACGACGTGCTGACCCACCGGCTCCAGTGGCGCGACCCGACCGGCGCGGTGCTGCTCACCGAACGCCGTCGCCTTTCCGCCGCCCCCGTGCCCGGCAACCCCGATGCCTGGCGGCTGGACCTGCGCTACGCCCTGACCGCCCCCGCCGACCGGGACATCCCCCTCGGCAGCCCCGCCACCAACGGCCGCCCCGGCGGCGCCGGATACGGCGGGTTCTTCTGGCGCGCGCTCGCCGCCGAGCCACCACACTCCTTCACCGCCTCCGCCGACGGCGAGGAGTCCGTCAACGGCAGCGCCGAGCCGTGGGTCGCCCTGACCGGCACCGGGCCGGGCGGCGGCGCGTACACCCTGGTCTTCACGGGCCTGGGGACCGGCGACCGGTGGTTCGTCCGGACGGCGATGTACCCGGGGGTCTGCGTGGCGTTCGCCTTCGAGACCCCGGTCGTGGTGCCCGCCGGCGGCAGCCGGCACGGCCGGCACGGCGTCGTCGTGGCCGACGGGGTCCTCGACCGCGGCGCGGCCGCCGCCCTGGCCGCCGCCGACCCGGCGGAAAGCGCGTGACCGCCGCTCCCGGCCCCGAGGTGGTCGCCGTCGGCGAGACCATGGTGGTCATGTCGCCGGCCGACGCCGCGCCGCTGGAACGCACAGACCGGCTCCGGCTCGGCGTCGGCGGCGCGGAGTCCAACCTGGCGATCGGCCTGGCCGGGCTCGGCCACCGGGTGGCCTGGGTCAGCCGGGTCGGCGACGACCCGTTCGGGCGGATGGTCCTGCGCGAGGTCGCGGGCGGGGGCGTCGACGTCGGCTCGGTCGCGCTCGACCCGGACGCCCCGACCGGCGTCTACTTCAAGGACCCCCGGCCGGAGGCCACCGGGGTGCACTACTACCGGGCCGGCTCGGCCGCCTCCCGGCTCGGCCCCGGCGCGCTGGCCGACCCGCGCCTGGCCGGCGCGCGGCTGCTGCACCTGTCCGGCATCACGCCGGTGTTGTCGGAGTCCTGCCGCGACCTCGTGGCGCACGCGGTCGACGACCGGCCGCTCGGCTCCGCGCTGATCAGCTTCGACGTCAACCACCGGCCCCGGCTCTGGCCGGCCGCCCGGGCCGCCGAGGTGCTGCGCGAACTCGCAGACCGGGCCGACATCGTCCTCGTCGGGTTGGACGAGGCCGAGCGGCTGTGGGGGACCACCGACCCGCAGGCGGTGCGCCAGCTGCTGCCCCGCCCCGCGACGGTGGTCGTCAAGGACGGGGCCCACGGCGCGACGGCGCTGCCGCGTACCGGGCCGGCGGTGTTCGTGCCGGCGCTGCGCGCGCCGGTGGTCGAGCCGGTCGGCGCGGGGGACGCCTTCGCCGCCGGCTACCTCTCCGCCGTGCTGCGCGGGCTGGACCAGACCGCCGCGCTGCGCTGCGGCCACGTCGTCGCGGTCCGGGCCCTCGCGGTGCCCGGCGACTGCGCGCCGCCGCCGCACCGGCGGGACCTCGACGGGATCGTGGCCCTGAGCGCCGACCGGTGGGCGGCGCTCGACCCGACGGCGGCCGGCCTGCTCGACGGCGTGTCTGCGGCGGTCGACAGCGCGGATACCCGTGCTGGGGTCGGCTCCGAGGACACGCCGGCTGCGGTGGCCGATGACGACAGCGAGAACGTGGGGACCGGCGCGGCCGGTCCCGGAAACGGAAGGGGCAGCCGGTGACGGCGCACGACTTCGCACCGATCTTCGCCGGCGCGCGGGTCATGGTGATCCTGCGTGACCTGCCACCGCAGGAGACGGTCCGGCTCGCCAACCGGGCCTGGGACCTCGGCATCGACGTGGTGGAGGTGCCGGTACGCACCCCCGAGGCGGTGACCGCGCTGCGCGCCGCCGTGGAGGCAGGGCGGGACCGGGACCGGATCGTGGGGGCGGGCACCGTGTTCACCCCGGCGCAGGTCCGGCAGTCCGCGTCCGCCGGTGCGGCGTTCACCGTCGCGCCCGGGCTCGACCTCGCGGTGGCCGACGCCGCGCTCACCTACGGGATCCCCCACCTGCCCGGCGTGGCCACCCCGACCGAGGCGCAGCGGGCCCGCGACCACGGGCTGACCTGGCTGAAGGCGTTCCCGGCGGTGAGCCTCGGGCCGCAGTGGTTCAAGGCGGTCGCCGGGCCGCTGCCCGAGCTGCGCTTCGTCGCCACCGGCGGCATCGACGCCGGCAACGCGGCAGATTTCCTGGCGGTCGGCGTCAAGGTGGTGGCGGTCGGGTCCGCCCTCTCCGACCCCGACCAGATCGATCGCCTCGCGGAGCTGGCCCGGGGCGACGGGGTGGGGTGACCGGGCGCGGCGGGGCGACCGGTCGGGGGTGATCGACTCCATGTCGGCGACATGGCGGTATCCGCCGGAGTCGATCGCGCGATGTCGCCGACCTGGCGGCGGAGGCGCGCGCCCCCGGTCCAGGCGGCTCCCACCCCGGGCCGGCGCGCCGGGGCGGGTCAGCCGGGGGCCGGGCCGGTGCTGCCCCGGCGCACCAGCTCCGCGGGCAGGGTCTCGACGCGGGGCCGCCCGCTCGCCGGGTCGAGGGCGAGGGTCATCGCCCGCACGCCCAGCTCGACCAGCGGGAGCCGCACCGTGGTCAGCGCGGGGGTGACGTCGGCTGCGATCGGCATGTCGTCGAAGCCGAGGACGGACACGTCCTGGGGCACCCGAACGCCGCGCGCGCGCAGCAGGGCGAGCGCGCCGACGGCCATCGAGTCGTTCAGCGCCACGATCGCGGTGGGGGCAGGGTTGGTCTCCAGCAGCTCGGCCGTGGCGCGGGCCCCGCCGTCGCGGTCGAAGTCGGCGAACCGGATCCGCTCCTCGGGCAGCTCGACGCCCTGCTCGGCGAGCGCCCGCCGCAGCCCGGTCAGCCGGTCGGTGATGGTGGTGAGCACCCGGGGACCGGCGATCACGCCGACGCGCCGGTGCCGGAGGCGCAGCAGCTCCCGGCCGATCAGCTCGCCGCCGGTCGCGTTGGCGGGCATCACCGCGTCGCCGAAGTGGTCGTGCCGGCCGATGACCGCGACCCGCCCGCCCGTCGCCTCGTACGCGGCGAGCTTCTCGTTGAGCAGCGTGGTGAACGCGGTGTCGTGGTAGCCGGACCCGGCCAGCACGATCGCGGCCACCTGCTGGCCGCGCAGCAACTCCACGTATTCCAGCTCGCGGACGGGGTCGCGGTAGCTGTTGCAGATGATCAGCAGGCGACCCCGCTCGGTGGCCACGCGTTGCAGCCCCCGGGTCACCTCGGCGAAGTACGGGTCGGAGACGTCGTGCACGACGACGCCGACGACGCTGCGCTGCGGCCGGGCCAGCAACTGGGCGTGCGCGTTCGGCACGTACCGCAGGTCGGCGACGGCCCGCAGCACGCGTTCGCGTAGCTCGTCGGCGACCGGCTTGCTGCTGCCGTTGATCACCCGTGACGCCGTCGCGGGGGAGACTCCCGCCCGCCGTGCGACATCGGCCAGCGTCGCCATCCGCCGCCCCTCATGGTCCTCCCGCGCGGGCCCGGCCCCGCACGGTCGCGGACAGGTTACCGCAGTCGTACCGGAAAGCCCTTGCCCTGCGGGGCGGGCGCCACCTACGCTCCCAGGAAAGCGCTTGCCTGGCGCGTTGGCCGATCCTGCCCGCCGGGCGGGTGCCGGCCGCCCGAAGAGAGGGAAGAGAATCATGAGCCGTAGGCCGATAGGCATCATCGTCAATGGCGTCACCGGTCGGATGGGCTACCGCCAGCATCTCGTCCGGTCGCTGCTCGCCATC
Organism: Micromonospora sp. NPDC057141; assembly: GCF_042670805.1. Taxonomy (NCBI): domain Bacteria; kingdom Bacillati; phylum Actinomycetota; class Actinomycetes; order Micromonosporales; family Micromonosporaceae; genus Micromonospora; species Micromonospora sp. NPDC057141. Next base: position 20,607 of record NZ_JBHUVA010000082.1, read on the forward strand.
CGGGAGCAGGGCGGGGTGCCGCTGGCCGACGGCACCCGGATCTGGCCCGAGCTGATCCTGGTGGGGCGCAACGAGAACCGGCTGCGCGACGTCGCCGAGCGGCACGGGCTCACCGACTGGACGACCGATCTCACCGCCGCGCTCGCCCGCGACGACGTCGAGGTCTACTTCGACGCCCAGCTCACCCAGCAGCGGGAAAAGGCCATCCGCCAGGCGATCGACGCCGGCAAGCACATCTACACCGAGAAGCCCCTCGCCGAGGACAGCGCCGCCGCCGTCGAGCTGGCCCGCGCCGCCGACGCCGCCGGCGTCCGCACCGGCGTGGTGCAGGACAAGCTCTTCCTGCCCGGCCTGCGCAAGCTCAAGCGGCTGATCGACGGCGGCTTCTTCGGCCGCATCCTCTCCGTACGCGGCGAGTTCGGCTACTGGGTCTTCGAGGGCGACTGGCAGCCCGCCCAGCGCCCGTCCTGGAACTACCGCGCCGAGGACGGCGGCGGCATCGTGATGGACATGTTCCCGCACTGGCACTACGTGCTGGAGGAGCTGTTCGCCCCGGTCCGCGCGGTCTCCTGCGTCACCGCCACCCACATCCCGCGCCGCGTCGACGAGGCCGGCCGCCCCTACCCGGCCACCGCCGACGACGCCGCGTACGGCATCTTCGAGCTCGACGGCGGGATCATCGCCCAGCTCAACTCGTCCTGGGCCGTCCGGGTCAACCGCGACGAGCTGGTCGAGTTCCAGGTCGACGGCACCGAGGGCAGCGCCGTCGCCGGGCTGCGCAACTGCCGCGTCCAGCACCGCTCGGTCACCCCGAAGCCGGTGTGGAACCCGGACCTGCCCTCCGGCGAGAACTTCCGCGCCCAGTGGAGCGAGGTGCCGGACAACGACGAGTTCGACAACGGCTTCAAGGTGCAGTGGGAGGCGTTCCTGCGGCACGTGGTGGCCGGCGAGCCGTTCCCGTGGGACTTCATGGCCGGCGCCCGCGGCGTGCAGCTCGCCGAGCTTGGCCTACGCTCGGCCCGCGAGCACCGCCGCGTCGAGGTCCCGGAGCTGAGCCGATGAGCACCGGGGTCGTCCTGCCCGACGGCACCCGGCACCGGCTCACCGGCGGCCCCGGCTACCCCCGCCCCGCCGCCCCGGCGACCTCCCGCATCGCGTACGCCGCCGCGCACGTGGTGGCCGACCCGCGCGCCGAGAACGTCCCGGGCGCCCCGGCCGCCGTCGACTGGGACCGCACCCTCGCCTTCCGGCGCCACCTGTGGTCGTACGGGCTCGGGGTCGCCGAGGCCATGGACACCGCGCAGCGCGGCATGGGCCTGGACTACCCGGCCACCCGCGAGCTGATCCGGCGCAGCGCCGCCGAGGCCCGCGCGGCGGGCGGCCGGATCGTCGCCGGGGTCGCCACCGACCAGCTCCCGGTCGGCGCGGCCAGCATCGAGCAGATCCGCGACGCGTACGCCGAGCAGCTCACCGAGGTCCTGACCGCCGGGGCCCGGCCGGTGCTGATGTGCAGCCGGCACCTGGCCGCCGCCGCCCGGGGCCCCGAGGACTACCAGCGGGTGTACGCCCACCTGCTGGCCGCCACCGACCAGCCGGTGGTGCTGCACTGGCTCGGCGGCATGTTCGACCCGGCGCTGACCGGCTACTGGGGCTCGTCCGACCTGGATCTCGCCGCCGACGCCGTGCTGGACCTGATCAAGGACCATGCCGAGAAGGTCGACGGGATCAAGGTGTCCCTGCTCGACGCCGACCGGGAGGTCGCGCTGCGCCGCCGGCTGCCAGCCGGGGTACGCCTCTACACCGGCGACGATTTTCACTACCCAGAGCTGATCCGGGGCGACGAGGTGGGGCACTCCGACGCGCTGCTCGGGGTGTTCGCCGCCATCGCACCGGCCGCCGCCGCCGCGCTGGCCGCCCTCGACGCCGGCGACCTCGCGACGTACGACGAGGTCTTCGGCCCGACCGTGCCGCTGGCCCGGCACCTGTTCGCGGCCCCGACCTGGCACTACAAGACCGGCATCGTGTTCCTGGCCTGGCTGACCGGCCACCAGGACCACTTCACCATGGTCGGCGGCCAGCAGGCGGGCCGGTCGCCGGCCCACCTGGCCAGGCTGCTCACCCTGGCCGACGCGGCCGGGCTGCTGCCCGACGCCGAGCTGGCCGCCGCCCGGGCCCGGGCCTACTTCACGGTCGCCGGGGTGACCCAGTGACCGCCGTGGGCGGGTCGGCGGTGCCTGTGGTGGACGGGTCGGCGGTGGCCGCCGTGGGCTGGCCGGCGGGCGGCCGCCTCGGCGACCGGCTGGCCCGGTTCTCGTTCAACCAGGCCACCGCCACCGGCTGGGGCCTGGAGGAACTGGTCGCCGGCTGCGTGACCGCCGGGGTGCCGGGCGTCGGGCTCTGGCGGGAGCCGGTGCAGGAATACGGCGTCGAGCGGGCGGCGCGGCTGGTCCGTGAGGCGGGGCTGGCCGTCACGTCACTGTGTCGGGGCGGGTTCTTCACCGCCGACGGCTGGCGCGACGAGAACCTGCGGGCGATCGAGGAGGCCGCCGCCCTCGGCACCCGCGAGCTGGTGCTGGTCTCCGGGGGCCTGCCGGCCGGCAGCCGCGACGTCGACGCCGCCCGCGAGCGGGTCGCCGACGCGATCGGCGAACTGGTGCCGCACGCCGAGGCGGCCGGGGTGCGGCTGGCCATCGAGCCGCTGCACCCGATGTTCTGCGCCGACCGTTGCGTGATCTCCACCCTGGCCCAGGCCCTCGACATCGCCGAGCGGTTCGACCCGGGCGCGGTCGGGGTGGTGGTCGACACGTACCACCTGTGGTGGGACGACACCGTGTTCCGGCAGATCGCCCGCGCGGGGGACCGGATCGCCGCGTTCCAGGTGGCGGACTGGGTCACCCCGCTGCCGGAGGGCGTGCTGCTGGGCCGGGCGCTGCCCGGCGAGGGCTGCGTCGACATGCGCCGGTTCCGCGACGCGGTCGACGCGGCCGGCTACCGGGGGGCGATCGAGGTGGAGGTCTTCCACGCCGACCTCTGGGCCCGTCCGGGGCCGGAGATCCTCGCCGCCGCTATCACGGCCCACCTCATCCACGTGGCCTGACCGCACCTGTCGCCCGGCGCACCTGTCGGCCTGGGGGCCCGCGGCTGGTGCCGCCGGCCCTCAGGCCGCGCCCCCCGCCCCACGCCCTGCCCGCCCACCCGTCCCCGCCGATCTTGCACTTGCGGCCTCCGGAATGGGTGTTTGGCACCTTTAGTCCGGGCCGTAACTGCAAGATCGCGTGAGCAGCGGGCCCGGGTCGGGGTGTTCGGCGTAGCCGGAGCACCATGGGCGGTGGTGCGACGGCAGGGGAGGCGGCGATGACGCGGTGGAGCTGGTTCCGGGAGGCCGCCGGCCGGGTCCGGCAGGGCTGGCTGCCGGTGGTGGAGGGGACCGTCGCCGCCACGGTGGCCTGGGTGCTGGCCACCCGGCTGGTCGGGCACCCGCAGCCGTTCTTCGCCCCGGCCGCCGCGCTCATCGTCCTCGGGCAGGCCCGGGGGCAGCGGATGCGCCGGGCGGTCGAGGTGGTGCTCGGCGTCGCCGCCGGGGTGCTCGTCGCCGATGTGGTGGTGCAGGCCCTCGGGCCGCACACCAGCTGGACGGTCTTCACGGTCATCCTGCTCACCATCGTGCTGGCCGTGGCGATTGGCGCGGGCAGCGTCTCCGTGGTGCAGGCCGCCGTCTCCGCCCTCTACCTGGTGGTGGTCGCCCCGCCGACGGAGTCGCTGATTCCGTTCCGGTTCGTCGACGCGTTGATCGGCGGGGCGGTGGCCCTCGTGGCCAGCCAACTCGTCGACGCCCGCCGCCCACTCGCTCCGCTGGTCGCCGAGTTCCGGCAGACCTTCGAGGACCTCGCCGGGCTGCTGCGGGAGGTCGCCGACGCCCTCGACGGCCGCGACGAGCAGGCCGCCCTGGCCGCCCTGGACCGGGCGCGGGGCATGGACGCCGCCGTGGAGCGGCTGCGCGTCGCGGTGCTCGCCGCCGGGGAGGCGCTGACCCTGCACGTACGCCGCCGCCGGCACATGGGCCGGCTGCGTACGGTCGACGCGTCCATCGGGCAGATCGACTACGCCGTGCGCAACGTGCGGGTGCTGGCCCGCGCCGGGGTGACCCTCACCCGGCTGGCGACCCCCGTGCCGGCCGACCTCGGCGCGGCGGTCCGCTGCCTCGCCGACGCCGTGCACGCGGCCGGGGAGGCGTTCGCCGCCGACCTCGACGGCCGCGGTGCCGTCGCCGACGAGCACGCCGCCCGCGCCGAGGCCGCCGCGCTGGACGCCGTCCGGGTCGCCGGGCGCCTCTTCGCCTCCGGCCAGCCCCTGCCTCTGGCGATGATCGTCGGGCAGGTGCGAGCCACCGCCATCGACCTGCTGCGCGGGGTGGGCGTGGACGACGACGCCGCCGTGCTCGGCCGGGTCGACGAGGCACTCGGCCTGCCGGCGGTGTGATCCCGCCGCTCGCCTGTCCTCCTGTCGCCCGTCTGTTCGTCCGCCCGCCTGTCCTCCTGTCCGTCACGACCTCACCCCTGTCGAGAGGAAGCCACCGTGAGCAGCACCGCCGCCCCGCCCACCGAGCCGGATGCCGGTCGGGCCGGCGCACGACGCCCGGTACTGGCCGCCCGCAACGGCGTGGCGGCCGTGTTCGCCCTGAACGGGCTCGCGATCGCCACCTGGTTCGCCCGGGTACCGGCCGCCCGTGAGGCGCTGGACCTCAGCGCCGGAGGGCTCGGCCTGCTGCTGCTGTCGATGTCGGTGGGCGCGCTGCTGGCCATGCCGACGGCCGGGCTGGTGACCCAGCGCCTCGGCACGGCCCGCGCGGTGGTCCTCGGTGCCGCGCTGGTCTCGGGCGGAATGGCCGTCGCCGGCACGTCCGCCGGGGTTGGGTTCCTGCCCGGGGCCGCCGTCGGCCTGTTCGCCTTCGGCTACGGCGCCGGCACCTGCGACGTGGCGATGAACATCGAGGGTACGACGGTCGAGCGGCGGCTCGGGCGGACGATCCTGCCCCGGTTCCACGCGGCCTGGAGCCTCGGATCGGTGGCCGGGGCGGGGCTCGGCGCCGGGGCGGCGCGGGTCGGGGTGCCCATCGCCGCGCACCTGAGCGTCCTCGCGGTGGTGGTGATCGTCGGCACGCTGCTCGGGGCCAGGTCGTTCCTCCCCGCCGCCGGGAACGCGCCGGCCGGTGGGGAGAGTGCCGCCGCCTCGGCCCGGCGCGCGTCGCTGCTCGCCGCCTGGCGGGAGCCGCGTACCCTGCTCATCGGCCTGCTGGTGCTGGTGATGGCGTTCACCGAGGGCAGCGCCAACGACTGGCTCGCGGTGGCCTTCGTCGACGGGTACGGGCTCAGCGAGGCGGCCGGCGCCGCGGTGTTCGGGGTGTTCGTGGCCGGCATGACCGTCGGGCGTACCGCCGGAACGGTGGCGATCGACCGCTGGGGTCGGGTGCCGGTGCTGCTCGGCACCATCCTGCTCGCCGGGGTGGGTGCCGGTCTCGCGGTGCTCGCCGGCAGCGGGCCGGTGGCGATCGCCGGCGTCGCACTGTGGGGGCTGGGCGCGTCGCTCGGCTTCCCGGTGGGGCTCAGCGCCGCAGCCGACGAGGAGGACCGGGCGCCGGCCCGGGTCAGCGTCGTCGGGGTGATCGGCTACACGGCCTTCCTCGGCGGCCCGCCGCTGCTCGGCCTGCTCGGCGACCACGTGGGCACGCTGCGGGCGCTGCTGTTGGTGCCGCTGCTCCTGGTGCCCGCCCTCGCCCTCGTCCCGGTGCTCCGGCCGCCGGCCGCCGGCCGCAGCCGCCCGGCCTAGGCCGGACCCACGCACGCGACGTTTCGTATCGATCACCGGTCAGGGCCTGGCAGCCGGAGCATTCCTCGCCACGCACCGTAACCGTTCGGCCGTCTCGAACTTCGCAAGGCGCCCACCCGCCGGAGAGCCTAATGAGTTCTGGGAGTTGGTCGGTGGGTGCGGCAGACTCCTGATGGGTAGCCGCCGGCGGATGAGCACTTGTTGCGCCTGGACTCGGAGTCC
>NZ_JBHUVA010000083.1:0-26516 GCF_042670805.1 Micromonospora sp. NPDC057141
GAAGTAGCTCACCTGCGTGTAGACGCCCGGGTAGTTGGGGCGGGCGCAGCCGTTGCCCCAGCTGACGATGCCGACCTGGATCCAGGCGTTGCTGGCGTCGCGGCGGAACATCGGGCCACCCGAGTCGCCCTGGCAGGTGTCCGTGCCGCCGGCGGCGTACCCGGCGCAGATCTCCTCGGCCGGGATGATGTCGCCGCCGTAGTTGGCGTTGCAGACGGAGTCGCTGACGAACGGCACGGTGGCCTTGAGCAGGTAACGCTGCTGCGCGCCGCCCTCGCGTGCCGCGCCCCAGCCGGCGATGGTGAAGGTGCCGCTGTCGTACGCGCCGGTGGTCGCGATGGGCAGCGTGGCCAGGCTGGTGACCGGGGTGGCCAGGCGGATCAGCGCCCAGTCCTTGCCGGAGCCGTTGTAGCCCGGCGCGCGGTAGACGTAGTTGGACCGGACGGTGATCCGGCTGGCCGACTGGAGGTCGACCGTGCCGAGCGTGGCGGTGATGCTGGTGTTGGCGCCGGTGCGGCTGACGCAGTGCGCGGCGGTGAGGACCAGGGTGGGGCTGTAGAGCGAGCCGCCGCAGCCCATGGAGAGCCGCACCATGAAGGGGAATTCGCCCTGGGCGGCCGGGGTGCCGCCGACGACGTTCGGGGTGACCGTGGCGTCGCCCGCGGCGGCGGGGGCGGCGAGGGTGAGGCTGCCCGCGGTCACCGCGGCCAGCGCGGCGGCCAGCAGGCCGGTGAGAGTGCGCCAGCGAACCATGTGTTCCTCCGCATCATCGGCGGTGCGCCGGGGGTGACGCGCCGCGTTCGGATGACGGGAATCATATTGACACTCGTCGATTACAGATCATCCTCGCCGGATCATACGACGGTGTTATCGCCGCACTCAGCCGGCACCGAAGCAGACGAAGGCCGCCGCCGTGGCCAGGGCGGCGGCGTCGCCCGTGGCGACGAACGCGGCCTGGGCGTCGGCCAGGGCGCGCCCCGGCCGGGCACCCGCCCGCATCCTGCGGTGCAGGTCGAGCATGAGCGCGGTGGTGGGCTCGGCCGGCACCGGCAGCACGGTGGCCACCAGGCAGCGGGCGCCCCGGGCCAGCAGCACCGCCGTGAAACCCATGACCTCGTCGCCGGGGCGCACCCCGGACAGCCCCGAGTCGCATGCGGACAGCACGACGCAGCCCGGCGGCCGGGGCAGCCGCTCCAGCTCGTACGCGAGCAGGGGCCCGTCGGCCAGTTCGAGGCGGGAGAAGAGCGGGTTGTCGGCCCGGAACGTGCCGTGCGCGGCGATGTGGGCCAGCGCAGCACCGTCCAGCGCGGCGGTCAGCGCGCCGGCCGTGGCGTCCGCCCCGGTGAACACCCGCGCGCCGGGCAGCGCGGCGGCGAGCTGGCGTACCTCGGTCTGCGCGGCCGGCAGGCGCGGACCCGCCGCCAGCACCGGCGGCCCGCCCGGCGCGTCCCGGTGGTCCGCGACCAGCCAGGCAGTGGCCGAGGGGGCGACGGTGACCGGCCGGCCGGCGCAGCTGGGCAGCCCCGACCACGGCACCGCGTGCAGGGCCCCGATCGGGACGACGACCAGGGGACGGTCGCCCAGGTGCCGGCGCAGCGGATCGAACAGCTGCCGGTCCAGCGCCGCCGCCGCGTGCGCCACGCCCGCCCGCACGCCGACCGAGTCGCCGGTGGTGACCAGCCGGCGCAGGCCGAACCGGAGCAGCCGGGCCCGGTTCGCCGCCTCGGCGAGCGGGCCGAGGTCGTGCAGTGTCGCCCGGCCGTCGCGCACCAGCACCGCCCGCAGCCGGTCGCCGTGCGCCACCAGCTCGACCAGCACGCGCGGGCCGAGCCGCCCGGCGAGCGTCGACACGCCGGGCGGAGACGCCACGGCCCCACCGCCAGGTGCCCGGCGGGACAGGTCGCGGATGTGCTGCTCCAGCCGGGCCTGCCGGCCCCGCAGCGCGTGCGCCGGCCGGCCGGCCAGCAGGTCGTCCTCCAGCAGGCTGCTGACCAGCCGCAGCTCGGTGAGCGCGGCGAACAGGTCCGGGTCGGCCGGCGGCAGCGCCGCCCGGGTGCGTACCGCGCTGGCCCGCCACCGCTCCGCCCAGGCCAGCACCCGCGCCGGGGCGCCCGAGCGGACGGCGATGTCGAGGCCTTCGGCGGCCAACTCCTGCCCGTACGCCCCGCTGTGCGCCCGCAGCTCGGTGGCGCCGAGCGAGGCCCGGTGGCTGTCCAGCACGGCCAGCCCGCGCCGCAGCGCCCGGGCCGCCGCCCGGTCGTCCCCGGCGAGGCGGTGCGACAGCGCCAGGGCATACCACCCCTGGGCCCGGCCGGGCGCGGTGCCCCGCCGCCGGGCGCGGGCCGCCGCGTCCAGCAGGCCCGCCGCCCGGTCGGGGCGGCCCAGCGCGGCGGCCAGCCGGCCGGCGTCGATCCGGGTGGTCAGCGCCGGGCCGGGCCAGCCGGTCGCGTCGAGCTGACCGGCGGTACGCACCAACGCCGTCAGCAGGGCCGCCGAGCAGGTGCCCCGGCGGAACTCGGCGCGCAGCTCGACGTGCCGGGCGAAGGCGGCCCAGGTGCGGCGGCCCTGGCGGCGGAACCGGGCCCGCGCCTGGGCCGCCGTGCCGGTGGCGGTGTCCAGGTCACCGGCGAGCAGCGCGGCCCGGGCCCGGGCCAGCAGCGCCTCGGCGAGGTCGGAGGCCATGCCCCGGCGGTTCAACTCCCGCACGGCCACGGCGGCGACCTCGACCGCCTCGTCCACCAGCGGCACCGACAGCAGCAGCTCGAAGCGGTCCAGCAGCAACGCCGGCCGGGGCACGGCGAGGCGCCGGTATTCCTGTTCGACCTCGGCGAAGCAGCGCAGCGCCCCCACCGTGTCGCCACGCTGGCCGGCCGCGATGCCCAGGTTCCAGCGGGCGTCGGCGGCGGCGAGGTCCAGCCCGAGCCCCTCGAAGATGGCCGCCGACCGGGCGAGGTCGCCGTCGCGGCCCCGCGCGCCCCGGTGGGCGTTGAGCAGGCCACGGTTGTTGCGGGCCCTCGCCTCCAGCAGCCGGTCACCCTCGCGCTGGGCGATCTCGACGGCGAGGGAGTAGTCGCGCACCGCCTCGTCGTAGCGGCCGCGGTAGTGCAGCACCACGCCCCGCTGCAACCGGGCGTGCCCGGCGTCGGCGCCGGCGAGCTGCGGCAGGGCGGCGGTCACGGCCCGCAGGGCCGCGGCGGTGCGGCCGGCGTTGGCCAGCACGTAGCCGAGGCTCATCCGGGCCAACGCCCGCGCCCGGGGCGTGGTGGCGGCCCGTTCCGCCCGGCGCAGGTGCCGCAACGCCCCGGGCAGGTCGTTGAGCTCCCGCAGGGCCAGGCCGATCGCCCGTTCGGCGGTGGAGCGCTCGTCACCGGCGACGGCTCGGCCGGCGGCGAGCACCCGCTGCGCGATCGCGATCGCCTCGCGGGGATAGCGTTGCACGGCGTCGAGCGCGGACTGGGCCGCGCCGGCGGAACCGGCGCTGTCGGCCATGCCAGACAGCGTTCCCGATGAACCCGTCCATCGTCAATCCGAGGCCGGACAGTGGAAATTGCCGGCATTGGACCACCCATTCCTCCAATTGACTTTCAACTATGCTTTGGAAGAATCGACAGTGCCCCGACGTGCTGTCGCACCGGGACACCGCCGACCGCGCACGTCGCGACCGCCTGGAGGACCGGTGCTTCCTGACCGCCCCCGCACGCCACCGCACGCCGGTCGACTGTCCCGGCGAGGGCTGCTCACTCTGACCGCGTGCGCCACGGCGCTGCCCGTCGTTGGCGGGCTGCGGCCGGCCGCCGCGGCGGCCGAGGGCGCGGACGACGACGCCTACCAGAAGGCCTTCGCCACCGCCCTGGCCGCCGACCCCGACGTGCGGCGGTACACCGCGCCAGGCCGGGAGTTCCTCTACCGCCCCCGGCAGGTGCTCGCCGCCAATGCCGACGCCCAGCGGGTCTTCTCCTGGCTGCGCTCACGCGGCCACCAGGTGTCCATCGGGGCCGGCTTCGCCGGCGTCACCCGGCTGTTGTTCGCCAAGGAGACCGACGTGCCGGCGGTGGTGACGGCGCTGCGCGACCCGAGGCAGTGGCCCGGCCAGAACGTCCCCGTGGTGCAGCCCCACCACGTGCTGCTGGGCCTGGGCAACATCATGGGCAGCCCGGGCAGTCCGCCCCGGGCCGCGGCCGCGCTGCCGCCGCCGGACCCGACCCGGCTCGGCGAGGGGGCCGGGGTCACCGTCGGAGTCTGCGACACCGGGATCTGGCAGCAGGCCGGTGCCTGGCACCCCCAGTGGCTCGGCGGCAGCTACCTGCCGGAGCCCGACGACGTGGACGCGCTGTACGTCTCCGGCACCACGCTGGCCCCGCAGGGTGGGCACGGCACCTTCGTCGCCGGGGTCGTCCGGCAGGCCGCGCCCGGGGTCCGGGTGGACCCCGAGCAGGCGTTGAACCCCACCGGCGTCGGCGACGAGGCGATGCTGGTGGCGGCCATGGCCCGCCTCGGGCCCCAGGTGTCCGTGATCAACCTGTCCCTCGGCGGCTTCACCCAGGACGACGTGGCCCCGCTGCCGCTGGTCAACGCCGTGGCCGCCCTGCCGGCACAGACCGCCGTGGTGGCCGCCGCCGGCAACGCCGGTAGCAGCCGCCCCGCCTGGCCGGCCGCCCTGGAGCGGGTGCTGGCCGTGGCCGCCGTGCGCCGCGACGGCGGGGTCTTCGTGCCGGCGCCCTACAGCGGCTTCGGCCCGTGGGTCGACGCCTGCGCCCTCGGCGAGCGCGACAGCACGTACGTCGAGGGTCAACTGCCGCTCCCGGGGCTGCCGACCCAGGTGTTCCACGGCTTCGCCACGTGGGCCGGCAGCTCGTTCGCCACGGGCCACGTGTCGGGTAGGCTCGCCGCGATGATGACCGCCGGTGGCCTGAGCGCCGACGCGGCGCGGACCGCGCTGCTGGCGAACCCCCGCTGGCATCCCGACTACGGGGTGCTCGTCGCATGAGCCGCGCGACGGGCCACGGGGAGGCACGGTGAGCGATGCGACGGCGACCCGCCTGGTGGCGGCGGCCTCCGGCGGCGACGAGGCGGCGTGGACCGAGCTGGTGCGCCGCTACACGCCGTTGGTGGTGGCGGTGATCCGGGCCCACGGGATGAGCCGCGCCGACGCCGCCGACGTCAACCAGACCGTGTGGCTGCGCCTGGTGGAGCGGCTCGACCAGCTGCGCGACCCGCAGGCGCTGGCCGCCTGGCTGGCCACCACGACCCGACGCGAGTGCTACCGGCTGTCCCGCCTCGACCGCCGCACGCGGCCCGTCGACCCGTACGACGACGCGCTCGACGCCCGGCACGGGTCGCTGGTGGACACGGCGACGCCCGACGAGGAGCTGCTGCGGGCCGAACGGCGGCAGGCGCTGCGGGAGGGCTTCGCGCAGCTCCCGCCCCGCTGCCAGGAGCTGCTGGCCCTGCTGACGGCCGACCCGCCGGTCAGCTACCGGGAGACCGGCGAACGGTTGGGCATGCCGGTGGGTAGCATCGGCCCGACCCAGGCGCGCTGCATACGCAAGCTACGCAACTGCCCGGCGCTCGCCCCGTTCCTCGGGGTGCGCCGGGGCCTCGAGACGAGCGGGGGTGAACGCGATGGCGCCGTGGCCGCCGGCCGATGACGACGCTCTGACCGTGGAGCTGGGCGCCGCGCTGTGGGACACCGGGCCGGTCCCGGAGGAGTTCCTGACCGCGGCGCGGGCGGCGTTCGCCTGGCGGACGGTCGACGCCGAGCTGGCGGTCGCCGAGCTGATGTTCGACTCGGCGTGCGACGCCGAGCCCGCCGGCCTGACCCGCTCGGGCGGCTCCACGCGCACGTTGTCGTTCCGCAGTGGGCAGGTGGTGCTGGAGATCGAGGTGACCGACGCGGGCATCGTCGGCCAGCTCTCCCCGCCCCGGGGCGGCCGGGTCACCGCCCGCACGGCCACCGGCCCCTACGACGAGTCGCCGGTCGACGAGGTGGGTTTCTTCTCGCTGGGCGCTCCCCCGTCGGGCCCGGTCCGGCTGTCCGCCCGCGCCGACGGGTACGCCGTCGCCACCGACTGGGTCAGCCTGGGCTGACGCGGCCTTCCCGGCTGGACCTGAGCTGGTCGAGGCCGACCGGCTCGCGGCGGAGGCCCGCCGGCCGGCGCCCGAGGACGCCGGCCGGCGGGATCGCAGCTCAGCGCAGGCCGGACTCGATGGCCTCGATGATCCGGGGCCGCAGCTCGGCCGCGCGGATGACGGCGTCGACGGAGCCGACCTCGACCGCGCGCTGGATGTTGTGCACCCGGTCGAACTCGGCGGCGACCTCGCCGAGCTTCTCCGCCCGCACCGACGAGCGCAGCTCGTCCAGCTCGGCGGTGAGGGCGGCCCGCCCGGTGCCGGAGGCCGCCGCGACCCGGGCCTCCAGGTCCCGCACCCGCAGGTCGGCGGCGGTACGGGCGTTGACGTCGCCGGAGAAGACCACGGCGGCGGCGGGGGCGCCACCGAGCACCGAGGCGAACGAGCCCTCCAGCGCGAGCACGGTCATGTTCGGGTTCAGCGCCTTCGAGAAGACCACGAACGCGCCGCCGTGGTAGCGGGAGATCACGCAGAACACGATCGGTCCCCGGAAGTTCACGATCGCCCGCCCGATCTCGGCGCCGTACTCGAGCTGGAGCTTGCGCATCGACTCCGGCGAGCCGTCGAAGCCGGACAGGTTCGCCAGCACGACGAGGGGCCGGTTGCCGCTGGCCGCGTTGATCGCCCGCGCGGCCTTCTTCGACGAGCGCGGGAACAGCGTGCCCGCCGTGTAGGTGTCCGGGCCGTCGGTGGGCGGGAAGCCGCGCCGGGGCACCGACTGCGACTCGATGCCGAGCAGGCACACCGGCAGGCCGCCGAGGTGCACGTCCTGCACCACCGCGGTCTCCGCGTCGGCCATGCCGGCCCAGCGCTCCAGCACCGGATGGTCCTGGTCGGCCAGGGCCCGCATCACGCTGCGAATGTCGAACGGCTTCTTGCGGTCCGGGTTGGCCGTGGCGGAGAAGATCTCGCCGACGGTGGTGAAGTCGCTGCCCGCCATGGTGTGCGGGAAGTCGGAGACGTCGCGGTCGACGGGGTCGGTGGTGATCGCCCGGCGCGGCGCGGACTCGCCGGGGGCGACGTACGTGTGATCGTAGTGCGCCATCAGCACGTCCCGTGCGGCGGTCAGGTTCGGCGCCCAGTATTGCGCCTGCCCGTTCGGGCCCATCACCCGGTCGTAGCCGCCGATGCCGAAGTTGTCCTCCGCCGAGACGCCGCCGGAGAAGTCGAGCGACTGCTTTCCGGTGAGCACCATCGCCGAGTCCGGCGTCATCACCAGGACGCCCTTGGTGTGCATGAGCATCGTCGCCTCGGCGTTCCAGTATGGCTGGGCGCCGACGTTGATGCCCGCGACCACGATGTTGATCTCGCCGCCGTCCTGGGTGAACTCGACGATCCGCTTGAGCGCCGCGGCCACCCAGTCCATGTTCTCCGTGCCGGACTCCATGGAGATCCGCGCGCCGGAGGACAGCGCGTACCACTCCAGCGGCACCCGCATCGACTCGGCCAGGTCCAGCGCGGCGATCACGCGCCGACACTCCGGCTCCGACAGCGCGCCGAGCGACTTCGTGGGGTCGCCGAGCAGCACGACCCGGGTGACGCCCTCCGGGTAGCGCGTCGTGCGGGTGGTGACCACGCCGGCGACGAGCGCCGCCCGGTTGCGGCCCCGGGGCCGGTCGACCGGCACCAGCGCGTGCCGCTCGTCGAGGTCGTGTTCGACGAACTCGCCGAGCAGGCCCGTCAGCTCGTACGGGTAGACCGTGTTACGGCTGGCGGCCCGCAGCACCTTCTGCCGGTAGTCGTCGAGGGGCTCGACCGGCTCGTCCGACGGCTCGCCGACGGTCAGCTCGGCCGCGCCGGTGGCGTCGAACGAGACCCGCACGGCGATCTTGGTCAGCTCGTCGGTGTCCCTGTCGCGCTGCCGCGCGATGAACAGAATCTCCTCCAGCCCGGCGCCGGCGGTCGTCGGGAGCACCCGCCCGGCGATCGTCTCCAGCTCCGCGCGGGTGATGTCGCTCGGCGGCCAGACGTAGACCACGATCCGGTTGGTGTTGACCCGCCTGTTCGACGGCCGCCGCGACTGCGCGCGCCGGATCGAGTCGAGGCAGGTGGCGACGGTGTCCTCGGCCGTCGGCAGCGCCACCAGCCGGCCGTCGTGCTCGCGCAGCTCGGTCAGGTCGCGCACCTGGGCGAACGCGACGAGGCGATCGTCGGACGGGTTCTCCCGCGCCACGCACCGGAAGAGGTAGACCTCCTCGTCCGACGACGGCAACCGGGTCAGGTCGAACTTGCGCAGCCGCTCCAGCTGCATCCGCTGCGCGATGTACGGGTGCAGGAAGCGGACCAGCCGCTCCTCGGCCATCCCCGCGGTCGACGGGCGGAACGTGAAGTGATGGTGCATCACCGTGCCGCTGCGGCCCGCGACGGTGGCGGTGATCCGGCGGACCTGGATGGGCAGCGGGTAGGCGCCGATGACCTCGTGCAGCGCCGCCGCCATCGCGTCGGAGTCCGCCGGCTGCCGCTCCCAGGCGAGGTAGATGTCGGCGTCGACGGCGTCCTCGCCGCCGGCCAGCTCCGCCAGCCCGCGCAGCGCGTCGCCCAGCGCCTCGAACCGCACCGCGGCGGAGACCACCCGCGAGTCGGCCCGCTCGGCGACGACGAAGGTGCAGCCGGCGACCTCGCTGGTGTGTACGCCGGTGAGGCCCTTGTTGCCGTAGTAGCGGCGGGTCAGCACCTCCAGCATGACCCCGTTGTCGAGGTGGTCGCGGACGAGCCGCTGGCCGAGCAGCCGCACCAGGGGCTCGGTGCTGCGTACCATCTCGGCGACGCGCTCGGCGCGGTCCGGCGCGTCGGGGTGGGCGTCGAGGTGACGCAGGTGCCGGCGCACGGCGGCGTAGACGCGGGCGCGGTTGCGGCGCAGCAGCGGCTGGCCCAGCCAGGCGAACACCACGCCGCGCGCGAGGTCGGCGACCACAGGGAAACGGACCTGCGTCGCGGCCACCAGCCGCTCCAGCGCCAGACCGGCGGGCTCGCGCAGCACGTCGTCCGGCGGCGGCTCCCGCAGCCACTCGCGCAGCAGCGTCGCGACGACCGTGGCGTCGGCGGAGGCGCGCTGCTGGGCGAGGAAGATCCGGAACACCGCGGCCTCGAGCGCGGGCGTGCGCTCCAGCTCGGTGACGCCGTAATGCCCGAGGGCCTTGGCGAGCTTGGCCTGGAACGTCTCCGGCAGCCCGGCCCGCTCGACGTCGAGGCACTGCAGGTAGGTGTGGAAGTATTCGCGGGCGCTGAACACATGGCCGTCGCCGTCCTCGCCGGCCGGCCGGTTGCGGCTGAGCTCGGCGAGGTCGGCGAACACGTCGACGAGCCCGAACTCCTCGGCCAGCGGCCGGTAGCCGTCCTCGGTGGCGGCCCGGCGCGCGACCAGGTAGTCGTCGAGCACCCGGCGGTCGTCGTGCGGGTCGACGTCGAAGCCCAGCAGCAGGCTGCGCAGGTCCTCCTGGCCGCGCGTGGCGCGCTCGCGCGCCGGAATCCGCGCGGGGGCGGCGGGCAGATCCAGCTCGACGGCCGCGCCGGACGAGGTGTCCTCGGCCTCGGCGTCGTCGGCGAGCGGCTCCAGCCGCAGCAGCGGCGCGCCGGTCTCCACCTGGCTGCCGACGGACACGGTGCACTCCTTGAGCCGCGCCCGGAACGGCGCCCGCAGCACCGTCTCCATCTTCATGCTCTCCAGCACGAGCACCGGCGCGCCCGCCTCGACCTCCGCGCCGACCTCCAGCGGCGTGGCGACGACCAGCGCGGGCGCGGGCGACCGGACGACGCCGCCCTCGTCGCGGCTGACCCGGTGCGTCACCCCGTCGACCTCGACCAGGTGCACCGGCCCGTGGGTGCCGGTGAGCAGGCGGTAGCGGGCACCGTTGACGGCGATCTGCCCGGTGTGCCGGTCGAAGCGGTCGAGCTCGACGTCGGCGGTGCGCACGCCGTCGCCGGCCTCGATGCCGACGCGGAACCGGTGCGCGCCGACGCGCGCCACCCGGACCCGGTAGCCGACGCCGCGCAGCTTCAGGTCCAGCGGCCGGCCGCTGGCGTGCTGCACCTGCGGGCGCCCGCCGAACGCCGTCGACAGCAGCCGCTGCCGCTCGGCGCGCTCCTCCTCCTCGTACGCCTCGATGGCGGCGGCGGCCAGCGCGACGGCGGAGTGCCGGTGCGTCACGAGCCGGCCCTCGCCCCGGACGCGGTCGATCCAGCCGGTGTCGGCGCTGGCGTCGATCACCTCGGGCTGGTCGAGCAGGTCGAGCACGAAGCTCTTGTTCGTCGCGCCGCCCTCGATGATCACCGTGGTCTCCGCCATGGCGCGGCGCAGCCGGCCGAGCGCCTCGTGGCGGTCGCGGCCGTACGCGATGATCTTGGCGATCATGGAGTCGAAGTCGGCGGGGATGGTGTCGCCGGCGCTGACGCCGGTGTCCACCCGGATGCCGGGCCCGGCGGGCAGGTCGAGCCGCGCGATGCGGCCCGGGGACGGGGCGAAGTCGCGGTCCGGGTCCTCGGCGTTGAGCCGGGCCTCGACGGCGTGCCCGCGCTCGGCCGGCGGCCCGCCGTCGAGCCGGCCGCCGGAGGCCACGTGCAGCTGCGCCTTGACCAGGTCGAACCCGCAGGTCACCTCGGTGATCGGGTGCTCGACCTGCAACCGGGTGTTGACCTCCAGGAACGCGAACAGCCGGTCGCCGGGGTGGTAGAGGAACTCGACGGTGGCGGCGCCCCGGTAGCCGACCGCGACGGCGAGCCGCTCGGCCGACGCCTTCAGCTCGGCGGCCTGCGCGGGGCTGAGCACCGGCGAGGCCGACTCCTCGATGACCTTCTGGTTGCGCCGCTGCACGGAGCAGTCGCGCACGCCCAGCGCCCACGCGGTGGCGCCGTCGGCGATCACCTGGACCTCGACGTGCCGCGCGCCGGTGACGAGGCGCTCCAGGAACACGACGCCGCTGCCGAACGCGCGCGCCGCCTCCTGGCTGGTGCGCTCGTAGGCGTCGGCCAGCTCGGCGGAGCTGGTGACCACGCGGATGCCACGCCCGCCGCCGCCCGCAGTGGCCTTGAGCATCAGCGGGTAGCCGATCCGCTCCGCGGCGGCCAGGGCGTCGTCGAGGGTCTCGACCGGGCCGCGGCTCCACGGCGCGACCGGCACGCCGACCTCCTCGGCGATCAGCTTCGCGCCGATCTTGTCGCCGAGCTTGCGCATGGCCTCGGCGCTCGGCCCGACGAAGGTGACGCCGACCCGCTCGCACAGCTCCGCGAACGCCGGGTCCTCCGCGACGAAGCCCCAGCCGACCCACGCGGCGTCGGCCCCGGTCTCTACCAGCGCGCGCTCCAGGGCCTTCAGGTCGAGGTACGGCCGCGCCGAGGCGGGACCGAGGTCGTACGACAGGTCGGCCTCGCGGACGAAGGTTGCCGCGCGGTCGACGTCGGTGTGCAGGGCGACGGTCTCGATCCGCGTCCCGGTCTCGGCGGCCAGGTCCCGGACGGCGTGGATGAGCCGCATCGCGGCCTCTCCACGGTTGACGATGGCGACACGACTGAACACCGACCCAGCCCTCCTGTAGACCGACGACGGGCGCACGCGACACTGCGACCCCGGCAGTCTTACCTTTCCGTGTACCCGACGGCTGCGCCATGTCGCAGACAGCGCAGGCTGTGCGGCCGACGTTGTAGGAAACCACCAAAGACCGTTGGCCGCACACGCCTAACCAGGGCACTCGCCGACCGTGCCGGCGGGCGACGACCACGGCCACGGGACGTCCCGGAAGGCCGCCTCGACGAGCAACGCCTCGACGGCGCGCAGGAACGCCTCGGCCCGCTCCGGCGGCAGGTAGCAGGTGTCCACGGTGACGGACAGCTCGACCGCCCCGGGGGCGTCGACGACCTGGAGGCGGCAGCGCCAACTGAATCTGTCCAGCTCCTCCACCCAGCGGAACGAGCTGCGGGCCGCCGCCGCCCGCAGCGTCGTCTCGTCGGGGCCGGCCGGTTCGGCGCCGGCGTCGTGCGGCAGCCGGATGTCGTTGAGGTAGCAGAACGGGGCCAGGGCCGTGTGGTGGTCGACGCCCCGCGCGGCGAACGCGCGTTCCAGCTCCCTCGGGTCGTAGTAGGCGTGCCGGTAGGCGTCCAGCGACGCCGTGCGGGCCCGGGCGAGCAACTCGGCGAAGGCGGGCCGGTCGGCCAGGTCGATCCGGCAGAGCCCGATCTGGTTGAGCTTGCTGATCGCCCCGTCGTACTCGGGCTGGAAGCGGTTGTTCACCATCGTGAACACGCCGCACACGTCCCCGCCGCCGTCGGCAGTGAGCACGGCGGCCGTGGCCGCGAGCAGGACCGTGGCGTTGCTGACCCCGTGCCGGGCGGCGACGAGCCGGGCCGCGTGGTGCACGGCCGCCGAGACCAGCGAACCCCGGCGGTAGCGGGGGGTCAGCCCCGGGCCGACCGGCTCGAACAGGCCCACCGTGAGGCCGGGGAACTGCCGCGTCCAGTACGCCACCGCCCGGTCACCGCGGCGGCGTCCGCCGTCGCCCTCCCGCTCGGCGATGTCGAGCGACTGCGGGCCGGGCGGCAGGGGCACCGACCCGCGCAGCAGGAGCATCCGCAGGTCGCGCAGCACCGTCTCGGTGGCGTGGAAGTCCACGGTGGAGTGGCTGAAGACCAGCACGACCTGGCGTACCCGATCGTCCACCGTGACCAGCCCGGCCCGCAGCGGCCACTCGGCGGCGTGATCGAAGCGGGGGTCGCCCAGCCGCGCGGCCAGCGCCGAGGCGGCGGCCCGGCCGTCGGGGTCCGCCGCGGCGGACGCCACCGGGTGCACCAGCACGGGCAGCCGGCCCGACCCGGCAGCCGACTGGTACAGCTCCCCGTCGACGCAGCGCACGCGGGTGCGCAGCGACTCGTGCCGCCGCACCAGGGCCGTGACGGCCCGCACGGCCCGCGCCACGTCGACGTCGGCGCGCCGGGACACGGCCAGGATGCGGCGCAGGTTGAGCACGCTGTGCCGGGGCGACTCGAACACCTCGACGGCCCGCCACATCGCCCGCTGGCCCCAGGTGAGCGGGCCGGTCGCGGCCCGGCCGCCGGTGAACTCCGCGTACGCCAGCTCCTCGCCGGCGGCGACCGGGAGCACGGCGGGCGGCGGCACCGGCGGCGGCACCGGCGGCGGTGCCGCCGGGGCGGGCGGCGGCCAGGGCACCTCGGCGAACGCGGCCTCCACCACCAACTCCTCCAACTCGCGCAGGAACACCTCGACCGTGTCGAGGGCGACGTGCCGGGTGTCGGCGCTCAGGGTGATCCCCACCCCGCCCGGGGAGTCGACCACGTGGGTCAGCAGGTGCCAGGACGCCCGGCTCAGCCCGGCCGCCCAGGAGAAGCGGCTGTCGGTCATCGCGGCCCGCAGCTCGCCCCGGGTCGCCGCCGGCGCGGCGGCCGGACCGCCGACGGGCAGCCGGACGTCGTGGAAATAGTAGTGCGGCAGGAATGCCGAGTCGTAGTCGTGGCCGGTTGCGGCGAATGCCGCGCGCAGCGCGGCCGGGTCGTAATAGGCGTGCCGCAGGCCGTTCAGCGACGCCCGCCAGACGCGGGACAGCACCTCCGGGAATGCGGGCCGGTCGGCCAGGTCCAGCACACAGAATCCGATCTGGCCGAGGTTGGCCACCGCATTCGCGTAGCCGGCCGGGAACCGGTTGTGCGCCATCGGGAAGACGCCGCAGCGCTCCCGGCCGGACCGGGCGGCGGCCAGGGTACTCACGCCGGCGAGCAGCACCGCCGAGGTGCTGACCCGGTGTCGGGCGGCGATCATCCGGGACGCCACGTCGACGGCCGAGGAGACCAGCACGCCCCGGCGCAGCCGGGGGGTCAGCCCGGGGCCGCCGCCCGGCAACGGCTCGGCCGGCAGCCGGTCGAATTCCCGCAGCCAGTAGGCCACCGTCCGCGCGGAGCGGCGCCCGTCGGCGGTGTGCTGGAGCCGGGCCACGTCCGCCGGCTGGTGGCCGGGCGGGGTGTCGAGGCGCCCGCGCAGCAGGAGCAGCCGCAGGTCCCGCAGCACCACCTCGGCGGCGTGGGCGTCCACCGGCTCACCGTCGATCACGAATACCCGGGTGCGCAGCGAGGCGTGCCGGCCGACCAGCGCGCCGAGCGCCCGGGCGGCACGGTCGAGGTCCACACCGGCGCGGGCCGAGACCGGCACGGTGCGGCGCAGGCTGAGGAAGCGGTGGTGGGAGCCGTACCGGGCGTCCGCCCGCCACGTCACCTGCTGGGCCCAGGTCAGCGGGGCCGGCGGGGAGCCGACGCCACGGAAGGGCGCGGGCAGCAGGGTCTCGGACGCCCACTGCGCGGGCACGACGGCATCGGCGAATCGCATTCCCGACCGTACGACGGGCGGTAGGACGCCGGGTCGGTCGATCGGATTTTCCACAGTGGACCGATCAGACGACGCGATGCTCCGTTTGCACCATGCAGACTACGTGCTCCTGACCGACACCGGCGTGTGAGAAGGCTTCCGCGTGACCAATGTTGACGCACCGACGCGGGCCACGCACTCCCCGCCGAAAACGACGTTCCACCGTTCTGCGGAGAAACCATCGCTGTCATTCGGCCAGGAGCGGATCTGGTTCACCGAACAGCTGGCCCCCGGCACCGCCGCGTACCTCGTCTGGTCGACGACCCGGCTGCGCGGCCCCCTGGCGGTCGACCTGCTACGCGCGGCCCTCGACGGCGCCGCCGTCCGGCACGACAGCCTGCGCATGCGGTTCGCCGAGAACGCCGACGGCGAACCCGTCGTGGAGGTGCTGCCCGAGGTGCGGGTGCCGGTCACCGTCACCGACGCGCCGTTGCTGGCCGCCGCCCGCGAGCTGGTCAACGCCTCCGTGCGCACCCCGTTCGACCTCGGCGCCGCGCCCCTGCTGCGGGCGCTGGTGATCCGCCTCGCCGACGACGACCACGTCCTGCACCTGGCCATGCACCACATCGTCAGCGACGGCTGGTCGCTGGACCTGCTGCTCGGCGAGGTGGCTGCCGGCTACGCCGCGCTGCGCGACGGCGGGGCGCCACCGCCGGCCCCCACCACGGGGTACGTCGACTTCGCCGCCTGGCAGCGCGACCGCCTCGACGGGCCGGCGAGCGGGGACGGGTTCGCGTACTGGACCGGCGCGCTGGCCGGGGTGCCGCCGCTGGAGCTGCCCACCGACCGGCCCCGCCCGGCTGTGCAGTCGTACGCGGGCGGCACACACCGGTTCACCGTCGACGCCGCGCTGACCGACGGGCTGCGCCGGCTGGGCCGCGCGCACCGGGCCACCCTCTACATGACCCTGCTCACCGGGCTGCAGGCGGTGCTGTTCCGCTACAGCGGCCAGCGGGACTTCGCCATCGGTTCGCCCGTCGCCGGCCGGGTGGTGCCGGAGCTGGAGAACCTGATCGGCCTGTTCGTCAACACCCTCGCGCTGCGCGCCGACCTCTCCCCGACCGGCGCGGGTGCCGACTCCCCCGCCGCCGAGCCGAGCTTCGCGGCCCTGCTGCGGCGCACCCGCGGCACCGTCGTCCGCGCCCTGGCCCACCAGGAGATCCCCTTCGAACGGCTGGTGCGGGAGCTGAACGTGCCCCGCGACGTCAGCCGCTCCCCGGTGTTCCAGGTGCTGTTCACGCTGCAGAACTACGCCCGCAGTGGCGGGCGGTGGCCGGCGGGCCTGAGCGGCGAGAGCCTCGGCGCGGACGCCGCCACGGCCCGCTTCGACCTGTCGCTGTACGTCAGCGAGACCGCCGACGGGCTGCGCGGCATGTTCGTCTACAACAGCGACCTGTTCGACGCCGACACGGTCGCCCGGCTGGCCGCGAGCCTCGACGCCCTGCTGCGCGCGGCGGTCGCCCGGCCGGACCTGCCGGTGGTCGACCTGGACCTGCTCGACGGCGCCGAGCGGGACCGGGTGCTGGCGCTGGCCCGGCCCGACGGCGGCGACCCGGCGTCCGGCGGTGGGCCCGGGGTCACCGGGGCGGCGGCCACCCTGGCCGACCTGGTCGCCCCGCACGCCGCCGCGACCCCCGACGTGCCGGCCGTGGTGTGCGGTGCCGACGCGGTGACCTACCGGGAGCTGGACCGCCGGGCCAACCGGCTGGCGCACTGGCTGCGCGGGCGCGGGGTCGGCCCCGACGTCCTGGTCGGGGTGCTGCTGGAGCAGTCGGTGGAGCTGGCCGTGACGCTGCTGGGGGTGCTACGGGCCGGCGGGGCGTACCTGCCGCTGGACCCGGAGCAGCCGCCGGCCCGGCTGGGCCTGATGCTCGCCGACGCCCGGCCCGCCGTGGTGCTGACCAGCGCCGAGCTGCGCGACCGGCTCCCGGCGGAGCCGCCTGCCACGCCCGGGACCGGCCCGGACGCCCCCGGCCCGGGCATCGGGGTGGCCTGCCTGGAACAGATCGCCACCGACGTCGCCGCCCGGCCCGACACGCCGCCGGAGACCGGCGGCGGCGACCTGGCGTACGTCATCTACACCTCCGGCTCCACCGGCACCCCGAAGGGGGTGGCCGTCGCGCACCGGCAGGTGCTGCGCTACCTCGACGGGGTCGCCGACCGGTTCGCCGTCGTCCCGGCCGCCCGCTACGCGCTGCTGCAGTCGATGTCGTTCGACTTCGCCGTCACCGTCTTCTACCTGGCCCTGGCCACGGGCGGGACGGTGCACCTGGTGCAGCGCCGGTGCACCGGGGCCGAGCTGGCCGAGCAGCTACGCGCGCACCGCATCGACTACCTGAAGATCACCCCGTCACACCTGGCTGCGCTGGCCGCCGACGCCGAGCCGGGCGAGCTGCTGCCCGCCCGCGCACTGATCCTCGGCGGCGAGGCGTCCGCCCTGGAGCGGATCGCGCCGCTCGCCGCCACCGGCACGGCCCGGGTGTTCAACCACTACGGCCCCACCGAGGCCACCGTCGGCGTCGCCACGTACGAGGTGACCGCCGACAGATCCGCCTGCGGACCGGTGCCGACCGGTCGGCCGCTGCCGCACGCCCGGATGTACCTGCTCGACGAGCGGATGCAGCCGGTGCCGGTGGGGGTGCCCGGCGAGCTGTACCTGGGCGGGGACCGCCTCGCCCGCGGCTACCTCCACCGGCCCGGCCTGACCGCCGAGCGATTCGTGCCCGACCCGTACGGGCCGCCGGGGGCGCGCCTGTACCGCACCGGGGACCTGGGCCGGTGGCGCGCCGACGGGCAGCTGGTGTTCCTGGGCCGCCGCGACCACCAGGTGAAGATCCGCGGCTACCGGGTGGAGCTCGGCGAGGTCGAGGCCGCCCTGCGCGACTGCCCCGGCGTGCACCAGGCGGCGGTGCTGCTGCGCGACGACCGGCTCGTCGCCTACCTGGAGCCGACGACCGGAGCCGACGCGCCGCAGCCGGCGCGGCTGCGCCGCGCCCTGGCCGACCGGCTGCCCGAGCACATGGTGCCCGGCCGGTGGGTGCTGCTGGACCGGCTGCCGTTGCAGGAGCACGGCAAGGTCGACCGGCGGGCGCTGCCCGAGCCGACCGACGACGTTCCCGCCGGTGAGCGGGTGCCGCCGGCCGGGCCGGTGGAGACGCTGGTCGCCGGGATCTGGCAGGCCGTGCTCGGGGTGGCCGAGGTCGGCGCGACCGACGACTTCTTCGACCTCGGCGGGCACTCGCTGCTGGCCACGCGGGTGGTGGCCCGGCTGCGCCGCGAGCTGCCCGCCGTCGCCGGCGGCGCCACGGGCACGGTCAGCGTGATGGACCTGTTCCGGCACCGGACCGTCCGTGAGCTGGCCGCCCTGGCCGCCGGTGGCGGCACCGGGCCGGGCGGGCTGCTGCACGAGCTGACCCCGCCGGTGGCGGCCGCCGAACACGTCGCCACGCTCGTCTGCGTCCCGTACGGCGGCGGCAGCGCCGTGGTCTACCAGCCGCTGGCCGACGCGCTGCCCGCCGGCTACCGGCTGCTGTCGGTGGCCATGCCGGGCCACGACGTCGGCCTCGCCGACGACCCCGCACCGATCGAACAGGTCGCCGCCGGGGTCGCCGGGGAGATCCTGGCCCGGGTGCCGGGCCCGCTGATCCTGTACGGGCACTGCGGCCCCGGCGGCGCCCTCGCCGTGGAGGTGGCCCGGCTGCTGGAGGCGCAGGGGCGCGACCTCGACGCCGTGTACCTCGGCGCGGTCTTCCCGTTCGGCCGTCCCGCCGGTGGGCTGCTCGGGCCGCTGCTGCGGCTGCGCCTGGCCGAGCGGATCCGCAGCGACCGGATCTACCGGACCTGGTTGCAGGCGCAGGGCACCTCGGTCGGCTCGCTCGCCCCCGAGGAGGCGGCGTTCCTGATCCGGGCGATGCGCCACGACGCCAGGGTCTCCGAGGAGTACTTCACCGAGCTGATGCACCGGCGGGTCACCCCGCTGCGGGCGCCGCTGATCTCCGTGGTCGGCGAACGGGACCGCAGCACCGACTACCACGCCGAGCGGTTCCGGGAGTGGCACTTCCTCAGCGACCGCACCGCCCTCGCGGTCGTCGACGAGGCCGGGCACTACTTCCTGAAGTACCGGGCCGCCGAGCTGGCCGAGATCGTCACGACCGTCCACCGACAGGTCGACGCGCCGGCCCCGCCCGCGCCACCGGCCACCGCGCCACCGCCGGCCGCTGCGTCGCGAGCTGACTCGCGAGCCGGGGGCGAGGCCGACGCGCCCGCCGCACCGTCCGGGGTCGAGCCCGCATGGCAGCTCGCCGGGATCTCCCGCCAGCCGGCCGGCCCGCCCGAGGCACCGCATGCGTCGGGGCCGGCGGCCGGCGCGGCGCGGGCCCCGGAGCCGGACATGCGCCGGTTCGGCCTGGTCGCCGCCGGTCAGGTGGTCTCCGGCATGGGCACCGCACTGACCAACTTCGCGATCCCCCTGTGGATCTACCTGGAGACGGGGTCGCTGGCCCGGTTCGCCCTGTTCGCCGTGCTCGGCCTGCTGCCCGGCCTGCTGGTCGCGCCGCTGGCCGGTGCAGTCATCGACCGGACCAGCCGGCGGCGGGTGCTGCTGGCCGCCGGCCTCGCCGCCGGGGGCACGAACGCGGTGCTGGCCGCCCTGGTGCTGGCCGACCGGGCGCAGGTATGGCACTTCTACCCGCTCGTCGCCTGGCTGTCGGTGGCGCTGGCGTTCCAACGCCTGGCGTTCGTCTCGGCGGTGCCGCAGCTGGTGCCGAAGCGTTTCCTCGGACACGCCAACGGCGTCACCCAGACCGCTATGGGACTGACCCAGTTCACCGTCCCCCTGGTCGCGGTGGCCCTGCTCGACGCGGTGGGGCTGCGCGGCATCCTGCTCATCGACGTGGCGTCGTACGGGTTCGCGATCGGGGTCCTGGGGCTCGTCCGGTTCCCCCACACCCTGGCGTTGCAACGCCGGGAGGGCATCGGCGAGGAGATGGTCGCCGGCCTGCGGTACGCGCTGCGCCGCCGCGAGTTCCGGGCCATGCTGACGTTCTTCGCCGCGCTGAACCTGTTCCTGTTCCCCGCGCTGTACCTGCTCTCCCCGCTGGTGCTCGGCTTCGCCGACCTGGCGCAGGTGGCGCGGATCGCGCTGACCGGCGGCGTCGGCGCGGCCGTCGGCGGCCTGGTGATGCTGGTCTGGGGCGGCCCGAGCCGCCGCCGGATGCGGGCGGTGCTGCTGGGCACCCTCGGCATCGCGGTGGCCGCCGTGCTGACCGGACTACGGCCGGACCCGCTGGTGGTCGGCGCGGGCGCGTTCGGCATGTACCTGGCGCTCGGCATCGTCAACGGCGTCTACCACACGATCATCCAGACGAAGGTCCCGCCGCGCTTCCACGGCCGGGTGTTCGCGCTCAACCAGATGATCGCCTGGTCGACCATGCCGCTGGGCTGGGGGCTCGTCGCCCCGTTCGCCGCGCGGGTCGCCGAGCCGCTGCTGCTGCCCGGCGGCGCGCTGGCCGGCACCGTCGGCGCGGTCATCGGCGTCGGCCCTGGCCGGGGCCACGGCCTGCTGTACGTCGTGTTCGGGGCGTGCATCGCGCTGACCGCCCTCGTCGCGCTGGCCACGCCGGTGCTGGCCAGGTTCGACGACGAGGTGCCCGACGCGCCGCCGGACGACCTGATCGGCATCGCCGAACGCGAGGCCCGCCGTGCCGGCCACCCGGCCCGCGCCACCGCCGACGCGGGGCAACTCCCGGGTACCCCGGGCGAGCCACGGTGACCGCGGCGACGACCGCCCCGCCGCCCGCCCGGACCGTGCCGGAGCTGCTGGCCTGGCGCACCGCCCTGCACCCCGACCGGGTCGCCGTCGAGGTGGCCGGGGGGCAGGCGCTGACCTTCGCGGACTGGTCGGCCGGCGCGGCGGCCGGTGCCGCCGGGCTGCGCGGTCGCGGGGTGCGCCCCGGCGACCGGGTGGGGCTGGTGTTCGGCGCCCGCGACTGGACCGGCTTCGCGGTCGCGTACTGCGCGGTACTGCGGGCCGGCGCGGTCGCGGTGCCGCTGTCGGACCGGCTCGCCGCCGGGCAGCTCGGCCACGCGCTGACCCACTGCGGGGCCACCGCCGTCGTGCACGGCGACGCCACGGCCGCCCCGCACGCCCCCGCCGGGCTGCCGGTCTGGCAGGCCGCCGATCTGGCCGCCGGGCCCGCCGACGGGGCCGGCCCACCGACGGTACGCCCCGGCGACCTCGCGCAGATCCTCTACACCTCCGGCACCACCGGCCGGCCGAAGGGCGTCGGGGCCAGCCACGCCAACCTGACCGTCGGCGCGCCGACCCACCCCCGCCGGCTGGCGCTGGCCCACTCCGAGCGGTTCCTGCACGCGTTCGCCATCGGCACCAACGCCGGACAGACGATGCTGTTCAACGCGCTGACGGCGAAGGCCGGCGCGCTCACCCTGCCCGCGTTCACGCCGGTCCGGTTCGCCCGGCTGGTCGAGGCCCCGGGCACGGGCACGCTGTTCGTCGTCCCGTCAATGGCCATCGAGCTGCTCGACTCGGGGGCGCTGCGGGGCCGGGGCCTGTCCGGCGTACACCTGATCGGGTCGACGGCGGCGGCGCTGCCGCCCGCGGTGGCGGCCCGGCTCGCCGCGGCCTTTCCCGAGGCCACGATCGTCAACTACTACACCTCCACCGAAGCGGCCCCGGCGCAGACCACGATGATCTACGATCCGGCGCGCCGGGACGCGGTCGGCCGCCCGGTCGGCGGGCAGTTGCGCATCGCCGACGCCGACGGCGACCCGCTGCCGCCCGGCGCCACCGGCGAGGTGTGGCTACGGGCGCCGTACCCCCGCGCCTACTACCGCGACGACGCCGCCAACCGGGCCACCTTCCGCGCCGGGTGGGTACGGATGGGCGACGTGGGGCGCATCGACGCCGACGGCTACCTCTACCTCACCGACCGGCACCAGGACGTCATCAAGTCCGGCGCGTTCAAGGTCTCCAGCCTGGAGGTCGAGGCGGCGCTGCACGAGCACCCCCTCGTCGCCGAGGCGGCCGTCGTCGGCGTGCCGCACCCGGTGCTCGGCTCGGCCGTCGCCGCCGCCGTGGTGGCCCGGCCGCAGGCCGACGCCGCCGGGTTGACCCTGCCGGCGCTGCGCGCCTTCCTCGCCGACCGGCTCGCCGACTACCAGTTGCCCGCCCGACTGCTGGTGCTGGCCGCGCTGCCCCGCAACGAGGGCGGCAAGGTGCCAAAGCGGCAGCTCACCGGCCTGTTCGACAACTGATCCACCCCGAGAAACGATCCATGGGAGAGCATGTGGGCACCGCCGAGGCGACATACGCGCAGCACGCCGTCTGGTTCACCGAGCAGGCCGGGGTCTCCGGCACGGCGTACCACATGGCACTCGGCGTCCGGTTCGCCGCCGACCTGGACCGCCGGGCCCTGGGCGAGGCGTGCGCGGCGGTCGCCGACCGGCACCCCGTGCTGGGCGCCCGGGTCGTCACCGACGCCGACGGCACGCCAGGGCTGGCCCCGGCCGACGGGCGGGCGTCGGTGACCTTCGGCGAGTGGACCGACGCCCGGGTCGCCGAGGAGCTGGCCCGCCCGCACGACCTGCGGGTCGGCCCGCTGGCCCGGTTCACGCTGCTGACCGGCGCCGACGGCCGGCACCTGCTGCTGGTCTGCGTACACCATCTCGCGTTCGACGGGATGTCGAAGGACGTGCTGGTCCGGGACCTGGCCGACGCGTACGGCGCCGCGCTGCCCGGCGCACCGGCGCAGGCCACGCCCCACCACGACGGGTACGCCGGGGACGCGGTGGCCGAGCGGGACCGCGTCGCCGTCGACCTGCCGGCGGCCCGCGAGTTCTGGGCGCGGCACCTGCCCGGAGCCGGTGACCTGGTCCTGCCCGGCCTGCGCCGGGTGCCCACCGGCGCGGAGCCGGGCGCCGTCGTGGACGTGGCGTTGCCCGCCGACCTGGTCGACGGCGTGGGCCGGGCCGCCGGCATCATCGGGGTGACCCGGTTCGAGCTGCTGCTCGCCGCCGTGCACGCCCTGCTCGACCGGTACGGCAACCGGGGCGTCCCGGTGGGCGTCACGCTCTCCACCCGCACGCGCGGGCAGGCCGACCGGGTCGGGTTGTTCGTCAACGAGCTGCCCGTCACCGCCGACGACTCCACCGCCGCCGGCTCGTTCGCCGAGCACGCCCGCGCCGTGCGGGCCCGGCTGCGCCAGGTGTACCGGTTCCGGCACGTGCCGCTGGCCCACGCCGTGTCGGGGCTGCGCCCCGCGCCCGCGCTCACGGCCGTGTCGGTCGGCTACCGCCGGCGCGGCGACGATCCCGCGTTCGCCGGGGTGGCCTCCGCCGTGGAGTGGACCCTGTTCGGCGGCGCAGCCCGCAACGCGCTGCACGTGCAGGTCGTGGACGGCCCCACCGGCATCGACGTCGGCCTCCAGCACAGCCCGGCCGCCATCGGCACCGACGCGGTCGCCCGCATCGGCGGCCACCTGCGCACGCTGCTCGCCGCCGTCGTCGCCGACCCGCAGCGGCCGGTGGCCGGCCTGCCGGTGCTGCCCGCCGACGAGCTGGACCGGGTCACCCGGGCCGGCACCGACACCGCGCGGGCGTACCCGGGCACGACCGTGCCCGAGCTGTTCGCCGCCCGGGTCGCCGCGGACCCCGACGCGGTGGCCGTCGTCGACGGCGACGTCACCCTCGGCTACGCCCAGCTCGACGCCGCCGCCGGACGGCTCGCAGGGCTGCTGCGCGGGCGGGGCATCGGCCCGGGCTCGCTGGTCGCGGTGGCGCTGGACCGGTCCTGGCGGACGGTGGTGACGATGCTGGCGGTGCTGCGCTGCCAGGCGGCGTACCTGCCCGTCGACCCCGGCCACCCGGCGGCGCGGCAGCGGCTCGTGCTCGCCGACGCCGACCCGGCGCTGGTGGTGACCACCGCCACGCCCACCGACCCGCCGCACGCCGGGTCCGCCGGCCCGGACGCCGGCCCGCCGATGCTCGCCCTCGACGAGGTCGACCTGCTCGCCGGCGGGCACCCTGGCGCGGACACCGACGCCCCGACGGCCGCGGACCTCGCGTACGTGCTCTACACCTCCGGCTCGACCGGCCGACCCAAGGGCGTCGCGGTCGGTCACGGCGCGCTGACCAACCTGCTGCTGGGCATGCGGGACCTGCTGGACGCCGGGCCCGCGCACCGCTGGCTGCACCTGACCTCGCCGTCGTTCGACATCTCCGGCGTGGAGGTGTTCCTGCCGCTGGTCACCGGCGGCCGGGTGGTCGTCGCCTCGGGGGTCAGCGCCCTCGACGGCGCCGCCGTGCTGCGGCTGGTCCGCGACGCCGGGGTGACCCACGCCCAGGCCACCCCGTCGGGCTGGCGGGTGCTGCTGGACGCGGGCCTCGGCGCGGGCGGCGCGGGCGGCGCGGGCGAGCCGCTGGTCGCGGTCGCCGGCGGGGAGGCTCTCCCGGTCGTCCTCGCCCGCGAGCTGCGGGCCCGTACGGCCCGGCTGGTCAACGGGTACGGCCCGACCGAGGCGACCATCTACGCCACCGTCGAGGACGTCCCCGCCGACCCGGACACGGTGACCATCGGCCGCCCGCTGCCGAACGTGCGGGCGTACGTGCTGGACGCCGCGCTGCGGCCGGTTCCCGTCGGCGTGCCCGGCGAGCTGTACCTGGCCGGGGCGGGGCTCGCCGACGGCTACCGGGGCCGCGACGACCTGACCGCCGAGCGGTTCGTGCCGGCGCCGTTCGGCGCGGCCGACGGCCGGCTGTACCGCACCGGGGACCGCTGCCGGTGGCTGCCGGACGGCCGGCTCGACTTCCTCGGCCGCTGCGACGACCAGGTGAAGGTCCGGGGGCACCGCCTCGAACTCGGCGAGGTCACCGCCCGCCTGCTGGAGCACCCGGCGGTGGCCGAGGCGACCGCGACGCTGCACCACGACGCCGACGGCGAGGCCCGCCTCGTCGCGTACGCCGTGCCCCGCGCCGGCGCGGTCGTCGACGCGGCGGACCTGCGGCGGCACCTGGCGCTCAGCCTCCCGGCGGCGGTCCTGCCCACCGACTGGGTGCTGCTGGACCGGCTGCCCGTCGACCCGAACGGCAAGGTCGACCGCGCCGCGCTGCCCGCACCGGCGCACCGGGACGCCCCCGAGGCGGTGCCGTCGACCGCGCCGGAGACCGACGCCGACCCGGTGGTGCAGGCACTGCGCGAGATCTGGCAGGACGTGCTGAAGATCCCCGACATCGGGGTGCACGAGGACCTGTTCGACCTGGGCGGGCACTCGCTGACCATCACCCGGATCAGCGGGCGGATCCAGCAGCGGCTCGGCGTCGAGGTGCCGCTCGACGCCTTCTTCGACACCCCCACGATCGCGGAGATCGCCGAGATCGTCCGACAGTCCCGAGAGGAACTCTGATGGGCACCACCGACCCGCGTACGCGGATCGCCGCACTGGTCAGCGAGGCCACCGGGGGCGAGGTGTCCGCCGCCGACGTGCTCGGCGGCGGCTCGCTGATCGCCCTGGGCGTCGACTCCCTCGGCCTGCTGCGCCTCGTCGACGCCCTCGAACTGGAGTACGACGTCGAGGTGGAGCTGACCGCACCCGGCCATCGGCTGGACACGGTCGACGACCTGGTGGCGATCGTCGCGCCGGGCTGACCGTCGGGTGGCGGTGGCGCCCCCCGGGCCGCGCCACCGCCACCGCGGACGGGCCTCACCGCAGCCGGCGGCGCCCGCTCAACCAATCCCGTGCGGGCCGCGTGTTGAGCGACCAGAGAACCCAGGCCAGCAGCCCCAGCCCGACGATCGTGATCGCGCCGAAGAGGCCGAGCGAGGCCGCGGCGAACAGCCCGGACAGCGCGTACGCCAGGTAGGCCGCCCATGGCCGGCGGGCCGACAGACTCCCCGCCACCAGCGCGCAGGCCGCCGCCATGGTGGCGAAGAACACCGCGGCGCCGAGCGAGCCGTCCTCGACCAGCAACCGGTGCACCGTTGCGAGAGCGAACAGCAGCGTCAGGACTGCGAAGACGAGCACGGTGACCCGCACGGGGCCGGGCATCGGCGGGGAACCCAGCGTGTCCCCGTATCCGCCCCCACGGAACGATCGAACGGCCATGGAACAACGATGACCGTCTACGTTTAAGTCGATTGAACACTGTCAGGAACACGACAGGCCGAGGCGGGGGCCTAAGCTTCCCGCCATGGCGAAGTACCTCGACGTGCACCCGGACAATCCGCAGCCCCGCACCATCGGCCAGGTGGCCGACCTGATCCGCCGGGACGGCTTGATCGCCTATCCCACGGACTCCTGCTTCGCCCTGGGCTGCCGGCTCGGCAACAAGGACGGCATGGACCGGATCCGGGAGATCCGCCACCTCGACAACGGCCACCACTTCACCCTGGTGTGCCGCGACTTCGCGCAGCTCGGCCAGTTCGTCCATCTCGGCAACGCCGTCTTCCGCGCCGTCAAGGCGGCGACCCCCGGCAGCTACACCTTCATCCTGCCCGCCACGAAGGAGGTGCCGCGCCGGCTGCTGCACCCGAAGAAGAGGACCGTCGGCGTCCGCATCCCCGCGCACACCGTCGCCCAGGCCCTGCTCACCGAGTTGGGCGAGCCACTGCTGTCGAGCACCCTGCTGCTGCCCGGCGACGACGAACCGATGACCCAGGGCTGGGAGATCAAGGAACGCCTCGACCACGTCATCGACGCCGTCGTCGACTCCGGCGACTGCGGCACCGAGCCCACCACCGTGGTGGACTTCTCCGACGGCGAACCCGAGATCGTCCGCGTCGGCGCCGGGGACCCGGCCCGCTTCGCCTGACGCCCGGGCCGGCACCGGCGTGGCGCGCTACGCGCTCTGCCCCGTGTGATCGCGGCAGTCCGCCCCACCCGGGCGGGTCCGCGAGCAGCTCGCCGGGACAGCATGGTCCTGGAAACGGTTCAGGGCCACCCCTCACGGGGTGGCCCTGAACGAAAGAATGTCCGGCGGTGTCCTACTCTCCCACACCCTCCCGAGTGCAGTA
>NZ_JBHUVA010000084.1:0-26411 GCF_042670805.1 Micromonospora sp. NPDC057141
CGACCGACCCCGTAAGATCCATGATTGGAAGAAGCCCTCCGAGATATTCGCCGAACTCGTAGAGGCAAATGCTTCGACCGCCTGAATTCGCCGACCGCTGTATGCGATGCCCAAGAACGTCGGTCCGCATCAGTATGCGGACGTGCCGATCCAGGTGGAGGCGCTGGGGCTGGGCAGCTACACGCTGCGGCTGGACATGGTGACCCCCACGGGTGCGTCGTTCAACACCACGTACGGCATTCCTTTCGGCCAGAGCGGTTTCACGGTCAGCAACGGTGCTCCGACCATTGGTGACGGCGGGGTATTTCCGCAGCACAACGGCTACACCGACACCCTCACCCCGACGTTGTGGGCCGACTACCTCGACCCGGACAACACCCCGACCGGTGGTCGGCAACTGAAGTTCCGCATCTGCCGGGGCACCCCGGCCGCGCCGACGAACTGCCAGAGCACCGGGTGGCAGTCGTCGACGACGTGGTCGGTTCCGGCGGGGCTGCTGAGGTGGCAGGAGCCGGCGCACTGGTATGTCACGCTGTCCGACACGCAGGCGTCCACGCCTGAACTGGGCCCGTACGTCTTCACCCCGACGGTGGCCCAGCCGGAGGTCGCCAGCCACCTCGCCACCGCCGGCAAGGACGCGGAGGTAGCAGGGCTCAACCCGTACGTCGGCAACTACTCAGCGACAGTGACCGACGCGGCGGTGGCGGTTGCCGGACCTGCCCTGGCGATGACCCGCACCTACAACTCGCAGGATCTGCGGGCTGCGGGAGCGTTCGGCGCCGGTTGGAGCAGCCCGGTTGACCAGCGCCTGTCGACCGACACGGATGGCTCCGGCAACGTGGTCGTCACGCTGCCGTCCGGCGCGCAGCTGCGATTCGGCCGTAACGCCGACGGCACCTACGCGCCGCCCCTGGGTACGAACCTGGCCCTGGTCGCCTCCGGGTCTCCCACGACCTGGACCCTGCGCGACGCGACAGGCTATCAGCGGGTCTTCGACGCCGACGGCCGACTGACATCGGTGGTCGACGCGGACGGGCGCACCCAGACCCACACCTACAACGGCAGCGGCGAGCTGACGACGATCACCGACGTCGCCAGTGGCCGCGCCCTGCACCTGACCTGGACCGGCGGCCACGTCACGTCCGTCGCCACCGACGTGCCCGCGGCTGGCGAAACCGCCCCCACCTGGACCTACACCTACACCGGCGACACCCTCACCCAGGCGTGTACCCCGTTGTCCGCCCAGTCGTGTACCCAGTACACCCACGCCACCTCGTCGCACTACCGCTCCGTTGTCACCGACGACAACCCGGCCGCGTACTGGCCCCTCGGCGAGCCCGCCGACGCTACCGACGCCAGCAACGTGGTCGCCACGAAAACGGGAGAGCGCGACGGCTCGTACCGGGACGTCACCCCTGGCGCCGCCGGCGCACTCGCCGGCACGCCCGACACCGCCACGGACTTCGGCAGCACCACCAACAGCGCCGTGGAACTGCCGAAGAACCTCACCAACACGGCGATGGGCCTGGCCGTCGAGTTGTGGTTCAAGGCGGCCCCCAACGAGAACGGCGTTCTCTTCGGAGTCCAGGACACCGACCTGAGCCACACCCCGGCGCAATGGACCCCGATGCTGTACGTCGGCACTGACGGCCTACTGCACGGCAAGATCTGGACCACCACCCAGGGCACGACCCAGATCCTGTCCTCCAGCCGGGTCGACGACGGGCAGTGGCACCACGTGGTCCTGTCCGGCGCGGTCAACGCCCAGCAGCTCTACCTCGACGGCACCCTTGTCGGCCAGCTCACCGGTCTGCTCATCGACCACCTGAACATGGCCCATGCCTCGATCGGTAACGGCCGCGGCTCCTCCGGCTGGCCTGCAACCGTCACCGGCAACTTCCCCTTCTCCGGCATCATCGACGAGGTCGCCTACTACAAGCACCCCCTCGGCCCGACTCAGGTGTCCGCGCACTGGGCCGCCCGCAACGCCACCCAGCGGCTCACCACCGTTGTCGAGCCCGGCGACTTCACCGCCCGCACACTCGCCTACGACGGACCGAGTGGCCGCGTCAGCACCCTCACCGACCGCAACGGCTCCACCTGGGACCTCGCCGCTCCCACTCCGGACAACGGCAACCGGGTCGTTGTCCTGTCCCCGGACAACGCCGAACCGATCACCTATCGCCACGACATGGACCATGGCGGGCGTCTGGTCAGCCGCGAAGACACCTTCGGCGAGCAGACATGGTCCTACAACGCCAGCGGTTTCGTCTCCGCCTACACCGACGCCAACGGCAACACCGTCACCTACGACACCGACGCCCGCGGCAACGTTCTCGCCCGGACGACCTGCCGGACCAGCACCGAGTGCAACACCGGTTACGCCGGCTACTACCTCAACACGGCGAACCCGCTCGACCCGCGCAACGATGTGCGGACCTGGACCGCCGACGCCCGATCCGCCTCCATCACCGACACCACGTATCGGGTCGAGCACACGCTTGACAGCGTCGGGCATGTCACCACCGTCAGCTACCCCGCCCCGTCCGGGTACAGCACCTCGCCCACCGAAACCTTCACCTACTCCACGGGCAGTGAGGTCGCGGAGCCTGCCGGCACCGGAACCATCCCTGCCGGCCTGCAGCTGACTTCCACGGCCCGCAACGGCAAGACCTCCCGCAACTACTACAACGCCGCCGGCGACCTGGTCCGTACCGTGGACCCGGTCGGGTTGACCACCACCTACACCCGCGACGCACTCGGCCGCGTCACCGCCATCACCATCGCCCCCGCCACCGGGGACGCCTTCAGCACCACCAGCTACACCTACAACCCGCTGTCCCAGGTGGCGACCGTCACCGGCCCCGCCGTGACCAACGCGGTCACCAACGACACCCACCAGGCCAGGACCACCTACGGCTACAACGACTCCGGCCAGCGCACCAGCCAGCTCATCGACGACATCGCAAACGGCGACGCGGACCGCACGTGGACCTGGACCTACGACCCGGCCGGCCGCCCCGACGTCACCACCACCCCCGACGGGGCCGTCACTGACCAGGACTGGGACAGCCGAGGCGACCTGGTCAAGGTCACCCAGCCCGGCGGACTCGTCTACGAGCACACCTACGACGAGGCGCACCGGCGCATCGAAACCGCCGCCGTCGGCGCCGGGGTCGATCCGATGAACCCCACCGCCACCCGCCTGGTCGTCGACTTCCGCTCCTACGACCCGGCCGGCCGGCTCGCCTTCGTCGTCGACGCGATGGGCCGCGAGACCGCCTACACCTACTACGGCGACAACCTGCCCGCCAGCACCAGCCGGGTCCGCCGTGACGCCAACGGTGACATCACCAGCGAAACCCAGCTGAGCAGTATGGACTACAACGCCGCAGGCCAGCCCAACCTCGCCATCGACATGGGCGGCACCAGCAGCACCAAGGTCTACGACAAGGCCGGCTACATCAAGGAAGAACACTTCGACCCCACCGGCCTGGACCGCGCCGTCACCTACAGCCGCAACCTCGACGGCACCATCGCCACCGCCACCCGCACCGGTGGTGCCTCACCCGGCCGTGCCGAATCCACCAGCTACACCTACGACGACGCCGGCCGGATCCTGACCGAAACCGTCGCCAACTCCGGCGGAACGCCCGCCACCCTCACCACCACCTACCAGCGTGACGCCCGCGGTCTGGTCACCGAGACCACCGACCCGGCCGGCGTCACCACCGGCTACACCTACGACGCGCTGGGCAACCCTGTCACCACCACCGGCGAGGCTCGCACCGTCTGGACCGGTGACACCAGCTTCAGCGCCGCACCGGTCACCACCATCGGCTACAACACCTTCGGCGACGCCATCCACACCCGGGACGCCAACGGCGCGGTCACCACCACCACCGTCGACCCCGCCGGCCGGCCCACCGCCGTCGACCTTCCCCCATACACCACGCCGGGCGGCGTCGCGATCACTGCCACCTACCAGGCCGCCTACAACCCGCAGGGCCTGCTCGACCACGCCACCGACCCGCTCGGCCGGACCTCCAGCTACACCTACGACCCCTACGGCCACCCGCTCACCCGGACCCCGCCCGACCCCGACGACACCGGACCCAAGACCGCCCCCGTCTGGACCTACACCTACGACCGCGTCGGCGAGTTGCTGTCCACCACCGACCCCACCGGCGGGGCGACCTCGGCCACCTACAACGACCTTGGCCAACAGATCACCTCCACCGTCACGGACCGCAGCACCGGCAGCACCCTCTACCTGACCACCACCCTCGGCTACGACACCGCCGGCAACCTCACCACAGTCACCACCCCGCTCAACCACACCACCACGACCACGTACAACACCGCCGGCGACGCCCTCAAGGTCACCGACCCGACGGACCGGTTCACCGAGGCCACCTACGACATGGCCGGCCGGCCCCTCACCACGGCCAAGGGCAAGGGCAGCACCTACGTCGACCCCGTCACCACCCACACCTACGACCTCGCCGGCCGCCCGACCACCACCACCGACTGCACCGCCACCACGACCGGCACCTGCGGCACCACTCTGCGAACCGCCACCGCCACCTACAACGGCACCGGCCAACCCCTCACCGTCACCAGCAGGGAAGGCCGCCTCAGCCAGTACGGCTACGACCCGGCAGGGCAGCTCACCAGCATCACCCAGCGCGTCGACCCCGCCGATCCCGCCACCGCGATCACTGTGCAGCTCGGCTACGACCCCACCGGCCAACGCACCCACATGGTCGACGGCAACAACAACACCACCACCTACACCTACACCCCGTGGGGGCAGACCGACTCGATCATCGAACCCGCCACCACCACACACCCCAACCCAGCCGACCGCACCTGGACCACCGGCTACGACGCCGCCGGCCAACCCGTCACCCACCTCCTGCCCGGCGGAGTAACCCGCAGCCTCACCTACGACAAGGTCGGCAACCTCACCCAGGAAACCGGCACCGGCGCCGAAGCAGCCACCGCCACCCGTCAACTCGACTACGACCCGGTCGGCCGTATCACCAGCGTCAGCGGGCCCACTGGCGCCACCGCCTACACCTGGAACGACCGCGGCCAACTCACCAGCGCCACCGGCCCCGCCGGCGACGCCACCTACACCTACGACAGCGAGGGCAACCTCACCAGTCGCACCGACGCCACCGGAACCGCCACCTTCACCTACAACGCCGCCGGCGCACTCGCCACCACCGCCGACCCCCTCACCGGGATCACCGCCACCAACACCTACAAGAACAACGGCCAGCTCGGCCAAACCACCTACGGCACCGGCGGCCCCACCCGCGTCTACACCTACGACAACCTGGCCCGCCTCGCCACCGACACCTACAAGAAACCCGCCGGCACCACCACAGCCTCCACCACCTACACCTACGACAAAGACGACCTGCTCCTCACCAAAACCACCACCGGCTTTACCGGAGCCGGCGCCAACACCTACGGCTACGACGGCCTCGCCCGACTCACCACCTGGACCGCCCCCAGCAACCAACAAACCAGCTACGGCTACGACAACGCCTCCAACCGCACCACCGTCACCACCACCACCGGCACCCGCACCACCACCTACGACGCCCGCAACCGCACCACCACCGCCAGCGGCGCCGGCCAACCCAACGAAACCTGGACCTGGACCCCCCGCGGCACCATGTCCACCCACACCAGCGGCACCACCACC
The DNA here is from genome assembly GCF_042670805.1 of Micromonospora sp. NPDC057141. NCBI lineage: Bacteria > Bacillati > Actinomycetota > Actinomycetes > Micromonosporales > Micromonosporaceae > Micromonospora > Micromonospora sp. NPDC057141. The sequence goes on from NZ_JBHUVA010000084.1 coordinate 5,720, forward strand.
GACACCAACACCTTCGACGCCTTCGAACGCCTCACTCAGGCCAGCAACCCCAACTACACCGTCACCTACACCTACGACGCCCTCGACCGCCTCGCCCAACGCAACGGCCTCGCCTTCACCTACAACGACCTGACCAACCAACCCATCCGCACCCCCGACGCCATCGGACAGAACACCCAGATCCTCCGAAACCCCGATGGCCAACCACTGTCCGACAAAACCGGCAGCAGCGCCGCGCGAAACCTCATCACCGACGGCATCCACGACGACCTGACCGCCGCCACCAGCCCCACCACCGGAGACCTCACCGCCTCCCGCACCTACCAGCCCTACGGCCAAACCACCGCATCCACCGGCACCCTCCCCCTCGGCTACCAAGGCGGATGGACCGACCCCGACACCACCCACACCAACGCCCACGCCCGCTGGTATGACAGCGCGGCTGGCACCTTCACCAGCCGCGACACCTGGACGCTAGAGCCGCAGCCGGTCACGCAAACGAACCGCTACAGCTACGCCAACTCCAGCCCAACTAACGCGGGTGACCCGACAGGACACTTCGTACCGGCAGTGCCGGCCGCCGCTGCAACAATCATGGCAAGCGGTGCCGCTGGGGCAGGACCGTCGGCGGGAATAACCCTGATCGCCGCAGGTCTCATTGTCACCGGCTTCTTGATCTACGAGCACTACCACGACAAGCCGCAACCACAGGCCAAGCCAGACCCTGCACCTACCCAAGGGCCGGCACCCAGCAATTGGCCAACTAGCACGATCAACCTTCCGACTCTCAACTACTGCGAGCGGAACCCCCACGCGCCTTCCTGCGCCTTCGTATACGCACCTGGAAATCCGCCAGGGACCCCGAGCGGAGGCACCGGACCTGGCAAAACTGCGCCCTGTACCAGGGGTTGCAACACCCCTCCGCCTACCCCACCCTGCGTGCTGAAGTCTCTCGCCGCAGGCCTCACCGGCGGCCAGCTCTGCCGCACACCGTGGCTCCTCGACGTCGACTCCAGACCAGATCGGACCGAAACCACCCGACCGCAGTCGGAACAGCTACTCCAAGGTGGCGGCCGGATCGGCAATAATCCAAACAATGCTCCCACGCCATTGGTGCAAGGTGACCAACGGCAGGATACGGCCCCGAACGCGCAGCCGATCTTTCCGACCGATCAAGCAGACCACTACGGCGTGATCCACGGGGCACTGGCCGAAGCGCACGAAAGCCCCAATGGCGCCCGCAGATATAGCGAAGAGGACACCTGCCTAAATGGCTCAGGAGCAGGGGGCATCAACTACTACGAGCTTGATCACTCGTATTACGCGAGCGATCCGTCAATCACTGACCGACGCGGCCGGGCAACGGGAGCGAGTGCCTGTTACAAAGGTGCGGCTCGGCCGGGAACCTCCGCAGGGTATCGCCCGCCGGGGTATGTAAAAGGTATGCATGCGGGACATCTCGTCGCGAAGAGCCTGGGTGGCGCCGGTGCTGCGACGGACCCGAACTCTCCAAAGAATCTCGTTCCTCTCTATGATAAGGTGAATACGCCCGTCATGTACTGGGCTCTCGAGAACTACGTTACGCGCCGGATTGCAACGGGTGAGACCGTGTATTATCAAGTGTCTCCCCTGTATAGCGGTTCCAACCCAGTCCCATATGCGGTGAAGGCGTACGTTGCGGGTGACCAGTTCGCCAGCCAGACATTTGTATTCGAGAACACTCCTACTGCCTATCAGCCACTGCCCGCCAGGTGATAGAGTTGACTGACTTCGACAAGATTCTAGACCGGCTTTCTTTGCTAGTCGGCTGGCATGCTGATTCGAGAATGCCAATCGAATGGCCTGCACTGGTCGCTGCGGCGGGCCATGACTTCCCTCTGGATTACCGAAGATATGTTGAGCGTTTTCCGCCGGGCGTCTTGGGGGCGCTTACCGTGCATCACCCTCAGAGGTGGTCAGGGGTCGCCGACTACCTTGAGTATGCCGAAAATTATCATAATGTCATGAATGATCGAGCGCTGATGCGCGGCGATTTTCCGTACCGCTTCGGTTCGTCGCCCGGTGACCTCTATATGTGGGGCGCAGTGCAAGCCGACTACCTGCTGTGCTGGCAGTTGAGCGAAAAGGCGGCCGAGGAGTGGCCAACTGTTGTTTGTGATATTTCCATGGTTGACCAACCAGAGCGATATGAGGGCTCCTTCTCGAATTTGCTACTAGAGTTGGCTGAAGGAAAAACTCCCGTGCCGGTGATCTCCTATGTTGCCGACGGGGCTTGGCCTTTCGAGTTCGAGGCGTTTTGATCGGAGTTCGATCTGACATCCTCTATCGATCAGCCTGCTCAGAATCGCCGATGTACTGGAACGTCAATTACCCGGTCATGTACTGGGCCGTAGAGAATCACGTAGGCCGACGAGTGGCGGCGGGTGGAAGCGCCTACTATCAGGTGTCTCCACTGTATGCCGGAAGTGATCCGGTGCCGTTCGCGATTAAAGCATATGTCGCTGGTGATAGATTCGCGAGCGAAACCTTTATCATTCACAACACCCCAATGCCTATACACCCTTGTCGGCGAGGGGTGAGGATGTGTAGGCGGTCGCTGTAGTGCAATGTGGCAGGCCGCGCGGATCGGTCAGAGATGCGACGCGGCAGGCTGGGTGCTGAAACAATGGCAAGAGAGGGGCGGTCGTGCGGGGCTGGGCGGCCTTTCAATCTCCATCTCGTGAACTGCTTGCGGCCACTCCCGATCAACCTCGTAGGTAGGATGTTCCCATGGTTGGTGACCAGTCGCGGAGTGAGCAGGTCGTCGCGGCCCTTGCTGCCTTGACCGGATGGGATGGTGATTCCCCCAATCGGCCGGACTGGACCTCGTTTGAGAGTGCCTTCGGTCGCCCATTTCCGAATGACTTCAAGCGTTACGTAGAGAGGTTTCCGCCCGGCGCCTTCGAGCTCTTAGCGGTCTTTCATCCGCTTGATGTCGACTACGGCGACGACCCGCGTTCCTATGTTCTTCAGTTGATCGAGCGAAACGAGCCAGTCAACGACTTCGGAAACCCCTTCCGATTTGGCATAGAGCCCGGGGAGTTGCTGGCTTGGGGGACGGTCAATGGCGAGTACGAGTTGTGTTGGCAGTTAACCAACGATGAGCCAGATAGCTGGGGATGTGTTGTGGTTGACATGGCGGCACGAACTGGTGAACGCTACTCGGGTGGAATGGTGGATCTACTGATATCTGTTCTCAGTGGAGCGAGTGGCATTAGTTCCCTCGACTATCTCCGTGACGCCCTGCCGATGAGTTTCGTGCCTTACGATTAGCCTCGATCAGTCAGAAGGTTTTGCTCCCTGCCTGAGCATTTCCGCTTGACCGTTTTGTCTACTCAGGGTGGGTACGGAAGTGCCACGTGTCGCTGTGGACGCGCGAGGTCTCCGGGCCTGGATGCTTCCGACGCCGAGGAGCCACTGACATGTGACGCCGTCTGCTAGTCGGAAACGTCAAGGTCGGTGCCTGGGCTGGAGAAATGATCGTGTTCCGGTGCTGAGCTGACTGGGTCAGGGGTCGGGTTCGTGGCCTCTGCTCGCGGCCGAGGAACGATGCGTTCGACTGTGTTGCTGAGCTGTTCCACGCGCTGGGCGATCTGCTGGACGTAGCGCAGGACCTCGCGGTTGAGTTGGTCACCCGCCGGCGTGCGGGCCTGCTCCGCCTGGGCCACGAGACTCGTCAGGATCGCTCCGATCTGATGCTCCTGGGGCAGGGCAGAGTACAATACCGGTGAGAACATGGCCTGGGCGCTTTGGCTCAGGTTGTGGGGGTCGCGTTCGCCTTCTGGTGGAGCGGCCCCTCTCTCGTTGAGGTGAAGTTCCGTGCCGGTGGTCGCCTCGATCACGGTGGCGACGTCAGCGACGCGGTTCCACCACTGAGGTTCGTCGGCTCGGATGGCTCGTCCGGCGGACCAGGCGACGGCGTCGGCCATCCAGAGTCCCGGGTCGGCGCGACCGTCGACGTGAATCAGACGCATGCGGTGGCTGATGGCACCTGCATCGAGGAGCCTCCGGTAGGCGCGGATGTCGTTGCGATCGGTGGCGGGCAGCCGGCTGCCTGCTGCTCGTGCATGCTGCCACTCCTCTGGGCTGGCACGGCTCTCGAGGTAGACGTCGCGGACTCGTTGCTCATTGAGGTAGCGCAGGAGCCGCTCCAGGCTGACTTGGCGGGCGCGCTCCCGTTGGCCTTCGAGGTTTCCGCGTGGCCTCGCACGGCCGAGTGGTGACGAATCGCCGCCAGCGTTGAGGGGCACTTGCGCCGAGACGACAGACCAGCCCGCGTGTTCGGCGACGACGTCCAGCATTGCTTCGATGGTGCCCACGTGGCCGCGGTGATACAGCACGCTGGAGTGGTAGGAGCCGTGAACTCCGGCGGCCTTGATCGCGGCGGCTTCAGCCTCTGCGACGCCGTCCTGGTCGATGATGACGGCCGACATGAGGTACGCGCCCGGGCTGCCGCGCTGTTGGAGCCATGACTCGTCGACGAAGGCGGTGGGGTGGGCGGCCATCAGTCGATCTCCGTTTCTCTCGCGGGGACCGTGCTTCTTGCGGCAGTGCGTTGTTGCGCGGCGTCGGCGTGGAGGCGCAGGTGAACGGAGACGGGACTGACGTAGGGCTGTGGTCGGGTGTCGTCGATGGCGCGTACCCGCGCGGTGGTGGCGGCCACGGTGTCCGCCAGGTCTGCGCGGCGGCGGGCTTGTTCGGCCGCAGCCGCGAGACCGGCGTAGCGGGTGGGTAGGGCGTCGGTGTACCAGCGTTTCCACTGAGCGTGGCCGGCTTCCAGGTGGGAGACGTGGTGCTGGCGTTGGTCGATGTGCTCGCGCTGGATCGCGAGTCTGCTGCGCAGGCCGGTGCTGTGCTTGGCTGCGGTGTCGACTCGGTGCTGGGCTGCTCGTTGGGCGGTGAGGATCCGGGTTCGGGACGGGCCGCGTTGCCACCACCGTGGGCGCAGGGCGCGTGCCTGTGCGGCGGCGTGGTGGCCGGCGGTGTCGACGGCGGTGAGGAGGAGTTGCAGGTCATGGTGACGGTGCTCGGCGTCGGTGAGCTTGAGGTGGGCGTCGCGAAGATCGTCGGCGGTGTAGGGGGGTGCGGCGGCGTCGGCGGTGCGCTGGGCGGCGGTGAGCTGGTGTAGTTCGGCGTCGGTGGCGGTGGTGAGGCGGCCAGCGAGGGTGGCGGCGCCGAGCACGACCCGGGCGCGATGCCAGGCGTTCCATCGGGCGATGTCGCCAGTGGAGGGTTCGGGCCCGATGGGGTGGTCGCCGGTGAGTTGGAAGCGGTCGCGGTAGGCGACGACGACCTCGGCGCGGGCGAGCCACTGGTTCCGTCCCGTCGCGTCGGTGGGGACGTCCCCGAGGGCGCGCGTCCAGAGGGGCTGGTGGTCGGCGGCGAGGCCGGCGAGGGCCTGTACGCGTCGGTCGCAGACGTGGGCGACCTGGCGGAGTGCGTCGCCGATGTCGCCGGTGAGGTCGTCGGGCAGCCGCTCGGTGTAGGTGGCGGTCTGCGCCGGTGAGGTGGCGACGGTGGGGTCGGCGACGGCGTGGCTGATGAGGCGGTCGATGCGCCAGGACAGCACGGCGGCGACGTCGTCGGCGGACTGAAGCTCGCGGGTGCTGATGGTGCGACGCAAAACCTCGACGGGATCGTGGCCCGCCTGTTCGAGGGCGGTGAGGCGGGCGATGAGGGCGGGTAGCGCGAGGTCGTGGGAGAGGCGGTCGGCGAGCGCCGCCCCGCCGATTCGCCGGACGACGGACAGGTACGTGGGGATTCGCGCGCGGGCGACGAGGTCGTCGTAGATGGGCGTCCAGGTGTGCAGGGCGTCGACGTCGGCCCAGAGTTGCTGCTCGGTCTCGGTGGCAGATCGGTCGGGTTGGGCGCGGCGCATGATGTCGGCGAGCACAGCGACGCGGGCGGTGGGTGGCTGGGGCGGGGTGCCCTCGCGGGGGTGGTCGTCGGTAACGACGTATGCCTCGTTGAGGGTGTGGCCGCGGGTGAGCATGACGTAGAGGCGGGCGAGAGTGGTGCTGTCGTCGATGAGAGCGCGGGCGGTGTGCACGGTCTGTCCTTGCACCGAGTCGACGGTGAGGGCATAGGCCAGCTGGACGTGCCGCGCCACGTAATCGGCCGGCAGGGTGGCGGTCGCTGCGGTGCGCAAGTTGGTGACCCGCAGCTGGCCGGTGCGACTGATGCCGTCGACGCGCCATCGGTCGCGGTTGGCGACGAAGTCGCTGCCGGCGCTGATCCTCCGGTCGTTGCGTCGAGTGACGATGACATCGCCGGGGCTGACGTGGTTGCCATCGTGTAGCCGTACCGCAGGGCCGGACTGCACGAAGCCGGCGCGGACGAGGATGTCGCGGGCCCGGTGGGCGATCTGGGCGGCCTCGTCGCCGGTCTCGACGAGCATCAGACTGGAGTGCTCGCTGGCCAGGTCGGCGGCCCACCGGTCGAGCATCTTGCCGATGAGCTGTTGGCGATGCCCGCCGAGGAGCCGTCCGCGCCGGTCGTAGTCGGCCAGGACGGTCAGGTCGCCGGCGCGTAGTCGCAGCGACGCCTGTCCTTCCCATTCGTGGATGAAGCGGTGAACGCGCGACAGGGTGGCGGTGGCGCCGAGGCCGGCGAGATAGCGGAACAGCCCACCGGGACCGACGGCGGAGATCTGTTCGGGATCACCGACGAGGATGAGTCGTCCGCCGACGGCGTCGAGTTGGATGACGAGACGGGCGAGGTCGTGGCTGGACACCTGGGACGCCTCGTCGACGATGACCCATTGGCCGGGGGCGAACCGCCAGTCACGGGCGCGAGCACCGGCTGGCGGCCGGTCGTATGCCTGCAGCCATCGGGCGATGTTTTCGGTGCGCAGGGTCGTGCCGTCGGGTTCGCGGGTCGCGTCGGCGAGCAGGTGCGCGGCGGACTGCCCGACGGTGAGACCCAGCACGGGGACGCCGGTGCGGCGGGCGGCGGTGACGACGGCGCGCTGGAGGTAGGTCTTGCCGGTCCCGGCTGGCCCGACGACACCGGTGACGCGACGGTCGTCGCCGACGAGGACGCGTAGCGCGGCGGCTTTCTCGTCGGACAAGTCCAGCGCTGCGATGGCCGCATCGAGCGCCGCCGGGGTGGCGGGTGTGGCGCCGCGACCGCTGGCGTAGGCGATGACGTGCTTCTCGGCGGCGAGGACCGCCTGGGTGGTCATCTTCAGGTCCCGGTGGCGGGTGTACTCACTGTGGCCGTCGCTGCCGCGCAGCAGGCTCGGTCCCCACTGCACGAGCGCGGGTGGGGTGAGCACCCGAAGCCCAGCGGTGTGGTCGGCAAGGGCCATGTCGGCGAGGTGCTGCACTCGTTGCCAGTCCGCGGCGGGCGACTGGTCGGCGGCGATGTCGAGGACCCGCCCGATGGCCAGTTCGAGGTGCTCGCGGCCGAACACGGCATGCGTACGCCCGAGGGTGTGCACGGCCCGGGCGATGGCCAGGCGGTCGTCGGCGCGTACGGCGGCGTCGACGACCCGCTCACGCTGCGGTTCGGGGACATCGAGCTCCGCGGCGGCCGCGCGCAGGGCTGCTTCGTCGACGACGACTGCGCGGGTGCGCGCGAGGGCGCGGGCGCGGTGCAGAACCCGGGTTGCGGTCGCGGTCGTGTCGTCGTGCGCGTGGCCGGCGAGGATCCGGCGCACCTGACCTGTGGTGTCGAGCCCGGCACTGCTGTCCTCGGCGTGCCAGCGCCGTACCGCTTCGCGGGTTGACTCGGCACCAGTGTGGGGCCGGCGGGTACGCAGGGCGGCGTCCTGGGCGCGGCGACGCCACCGCGACGCCGGCGACCGGGCGGACAGCGAGGGCCGGTCAACACGGCGATCCATCGCCTCGGTGATCGCCCCGCGTCGTTTGCTGTAGTGGTTCAGCGACGCTTCGCTGAACCCGACGATCTCCCGGATCCGGGAATCGTCGCGGGCGGCGAAGGTGACGCCACGGCGACGGTGGAGCTCGCCCTCGACGGCGCGCTCGTAGGCGATGCGGGCACCGACCGTGGCGCGGTAGAACGCGCGGCCGTCGAGGGCGAGCCACTGCGGGTCGCCTCCCCGGGCGAGCGCCTGGACTTTGGCCGACACGACGATGTGGGAGTGCAACTGCGGGTCGCGCTCGCGACTCATCCGGTGGTCGAAGACCAGCGCCGCCAGGCCAGCGGTGTCGAGCTGACGGACGCCGCCGGCACCGGTACGGGTGAAGGCCCCATGGCGTTGTAGGTGGTCGAGAACCGCCTGCACACCGGCGTGGTGGGCGGCCATGACGTCGTGCTTGACGTCGTCTCCGCCGAACGCCCACAGCAGCGAGACGGAGTTGACCGGGGAGACGGTGACGTCGTAGGCGGACACGGCTCGCCGCTCGGGTGCGTTCGATATGTCGTGCCACACCTTGTCGCGTTGTTCGACCGTGGCATCGTCGGGTAGCTGCGCCAAGGCGCGTTGCACCGCCTGGTCGCGATACTCGTCGGTCATCGGCGGGTAGATCCGCCACTTCTGACCGAGGCGATGACCGGCCTGCGGGTGGCGTCCTTGGCCGATGAGATACCGGATCTGCCGCTCGGTGACCCAGCCGCTGACGCCCAGCACGGTGGCACCATCGCCAGCCCACCAGCCGGGGCTCTCACCGCGAGCTGTGGGCTCCAGGTAATGGCGCGTCGGTTCTGCCTCGCCGATCGGCCGCATGTCGTGCCGCCCGGCAGCGACCTGTTCCACGAAATAGCGGTAGCCGTCGCCGGGCGAGATGCGCGTGACGGACAACATGCGGCAACCGTAGAAGACCAACTGACCCGGCGGCCTCGGAGAATGCAAGGGGGTGTATCCCCTGTAAGCATGCGGATGACCATGGGATGACAGTTTCACCAGGCCAGTCGGGATGCGATTAGCGACGAACAGTCGGCAGGGAATGGGGAGGCAACGCGACCAGGATCGAACGAATATGAAGGCTCGTGGCATGAATGGTGTGGCCGGTGCCCTGGAACGCTGCTTACGGTCGGTGAATGGCGAGCAGAACGGGGAACGAAGCGACTCGGGCACTGCGACAACGGCAGGAGGTGGAGCGCCGCGCGATGCGCGCGGTCGAGCAGGCGGCTGGCGCGGTCGAGGAGGCGAGCAAGCGGCGGCGGGAAGCCCTGGCACGGCTCGACGGGGAAACGGCGTCGGCTGCGGCGGAACACGGCCTGGCGGTGGCGGTGCTCGCGACGGTGCTGCGTGATGACGGCTTGGCGGCGGACTTGACGGGGTTGGACGTTCCCCGGGTGCGGGCGTATCGGCGTGGTGCGGACAGTGCTGCGGTGCGATCGCGCATCGCGGCACTCGGCGCGGCAGTGCCCCGTCGGCGTCGTACGGCCATGCCCGTGCCGGAGGAGGCTGGACCACCGGTCGGCGAAGGGGCTGGTGGCGACTCGATGTCCTGACCACCGGCCGTCGCGGGGATCGGGTCGTCGAAGGTGGGCGCATGCGCCCTCGGGCGGTGGCTGGGGCCTGACCGAACCGGCCGGTACGGGCGCTCGCCCGTACCGGCCGGCGGTGTGTCAGGTGCAGTCGAGCCCGCATCCGGTGCAGACGATGACTCGTCCGTCGGCGAGCTGGCGGGTGGCTCCTGTGGGGGTGGTGCACTGCTCGGGGATGGCGGCGGGCCAGTCTCCCTCGATGACGGGGCGGCCGGGGTATACCCAGTCGCGTTGTTCGGCACCGTGGTACATGACCGGCGCTCCGGCGATGGGGCTGGCGAGTGGGAGCGTGGTGCGGTGGCGCAGACCGGTTCCGGCGAGGTCGGTCAGCGGGAACGGGGGCTTCGCCTTGCGTACGGCTGCCCGGAACCGGGCGTAGTCCTTGAGGGTGGGTGACGCGAGTTCCGCGCGGTCGATGAGCGCGAGGGCCTCGTAGGGCAGGCCGGTGTTGTGGTGGCGTCGGGCGGCATCCAGGTAGGCACCGGCGCGGGCGTCGCGGCTGGCCTGCCGTAGGTCGCGTTCGGCCTGGGTGGTGTGGGGTGCGGTGAGGAGGTGCGGGTTGGCGGCGAGGTGAGCGGCGACGGCGTTCCAGATGGCGGTGCGCCCGTGCTCGGCGGTCAGCTTGTCGAAGTGGCTGTCCGCGAGGTAGCGGACCGCGTCGTCCTTGGTCAGGTGGAATGGTCCGCCGTGGTAGTGGGATGCCCAGTCTTCGCAGACGTACGCGATGCTGGCGCGCGCTGCGGCGGTGAGGTTGCCCATGTCGTTTCTCCGTCTGGGTCTGGGGTTTCGTGGGGCGGTGTGCGCCGTTTCGGCCGGATGGCGCATGCGTGTGACGGTGCGGGTGTCGCCGTCGTGGCGGTGCGGCCTGTCGCCGGTGGTGTGTCCGTGCTGGGCGCGCAGCTCGCTTCAGGGCGTCGAGGTCGACCGGGACGATGCTGAGGGGCCGGCTGCGTTCCGCGAGGAGCCCTGAACCGCCTGGGGCGCGGTCGTGACGCGAAGGTAGCGGCGAGCGACGCGGGCCAGGAGGCCGTACTGGGTGTCCCATCGGGCGATCACTCGACCGGTCGGCCAATGCCGCGCCACAAACTCGCGGCGCGAGGTGTCCCACCCGCCGGAGCAGGCAGGGACGGGGTCGGCGATCAGTTCCCAGCGTTCGCCGCTGGTTGACGTGGTGCGGGTGTAGACCTCGCGGGTGAGCGTCCATCGGTCGTCGCCATCGCGGCCGACGAGTAGCCCGTGCTCGCAGCCGTCTCTGAAGAGGTGCAGCTGGCCGTCGGGGTCGTGGAACAGCGTCACGTCGCCGTGTGCGTCGAGGGCGGTGGTGTGGCGGAAGTGCTCGTACGTCGGCAGACTCGGCAGGGGCGTGCGTGCGGAGCCGGTGAGGTCGCTCGCTGCCATGGTCGTCTCCTACTCACGTCTTGATCGTGATGGGCTGCGGGGTGAAAGCGCGTGACTCCCGGCTCCGGGTGCTTGTTCCGCGCTGTTGGCCCGCTGGGTTCGCCTGGTGGCGTTGTTGCCGGTCGGCGTCCGCTGGGGAAGTCGGGACGCGGCGGCGGCAGGTCGACGTGGCCGGGCGTGAGCGCGGCGGGCGGCCGGGTCGGCTGGTGCCCGCAGGAGCAAGGGCCCGGTCCTCGGCGGTACGTGGCGGTGCCAACGTCGCGGGACTGGTCAGGTCGACCGGCGTGGCGCGATTGGTCGACAGGGTGGCCGGCCGTTGGGGCGCCGGCTGGCGGATGCCATCCGTGAGGATGGCGGGCAAGCCCGCCAGCCGGCTGGCTCCCGACCACACCGGGCCGAAAGGATCTGCCCTTGCCGGGAGCAGGCCGATGGTACCGGCTGGGGGCGGCGGTGTGGTCGTGCCGGGTTGGTTCCTCGGGGGCCGGAGTTCGTCCGGCCCCCGAGGCGTTCGCTACGCGGCGGGGTGGTCTACCGCCCTCTCGTCGGTGTGGTCGGTGCGGGTGCCGATGTTGGCGACGAGGGCGTCCAGCTCCGCGACGGGGTCGTCTCCGGTGTCGTCCGGCTCGATGCCGTTGCCGCCTTCCTCGGGTGCCCCGACCTGTCGGTCCTCGTCGGCGTGGCCGCTGAGGGGGGCGGCGCTGTCGATCGGGTCGGAGTCGTCGGGCTGCGCCGAGTCGGGGGCGCTGGGCAGGGCCGGCTGGTTGCGGGTGGGTGCCTTGGCGGCGTCGATGATGATTTGTTCGACCGCTCCGGGGTGGTAGCCGTTGGCGGTGAGGAACTCCAGCCACCGGGCGGTGAGCCGGTCGGGGCTTCGCCAGGACGTGCGGGTGATCTGCTGCTCGTGGGCGGCGGCGACGGCAGCGAGAGCGATGATGGTGCAGCGGGCGTCGCTGCTCCTGGCGGGCACGTGCGGCGTGCCCGTGCGGCGGGGCTTGCCGGGGTGGAGGAAGTCGTCGAGTCGTTCGCGGCCGTGGTTGATCCAGGTGGACAGGACGTGGCCGGAGCCGGTGAGGGTTTCGGCGATCAGTCGGGTTGCGCCCTTGGGTGCCGTCTTGCCGCCGAACAGTCCGGCGACGAACTCGCGTCGTACGGTGTTCGCGGCTTCCATGGCCTTGTTGTTCTCGATGATCGTGCGGCGTTCGGCCTTCTGCGCCTCGGTCATCGGGCCGGTCTTGCGGGAGGTGCTGTTCCATCCGGTGTGCCCGTGCGTGCGCCACTGGGTGCAGTAGGCGGACTCCCGCAGCTCGCTCCCGTTGTGGGTGACGTAGACCGCGTGTCCGGGGCAGCTTCGGTGCTCGGTGGCATCGATGCTCTTGCCGTCGTGGCAGAGCGACGAGAGGGTCTCTGCGGAGCTGCCGTACGGCGGGCGGCTGTCGAGCAGCGTGACGCCTGCGGCGGACAGTTCGTCGCGTCGGGCGTCGCGAGCCGTGCGGCCGGCGTGCTCGTTGCGGATCTCCCGTTCCTTGCGGGAGAACTCGAACGGTGAGATTTCGGCGGCCTCGATGAGGCTCTGTGCGGTCTGCGGGTCGTCGGCGAACTCGGCGACGACGGCGAACTGGGTGAAGTCGAGCTTGCCGGCGTGGGCTTTCGCGGCGGTGACCTCGTCGAGGGCGTCGACGGACCGGCCGGCCTTGACCTGGTCGGGGGAGAAGCCGGTGCGGTCGGCGATCTCCTCGTCGGTCATGCCGTCGAGGGCGAGTTGCTGGATGCCCCGGGCCTGTTGTGCGGCGGTGGGGTCCTTGCGGTGCACGCTGCGCAGCATGGCGATGGTCTGTTCGCGGTGGCTGTGGGCGAGGTCGTCGCGCACGATCGCCTGAATGTGCGTCTGCCGGGCCTCGATGGCGGAGCGGTAGCGCTGCTCACCATCGACCAGCTCGTAGAGGTCGTCACCGAGGCTGGTGACGATGATCGGGGCCAGCATGCCGCGAACGCCGTCGGCTTCCAGGTTCTCGACGATGCCCGGCATCGCGGCGGCGTCGTCGCGGTAGTTGCGGGGGTTGACCCTGACCTGCTCCACCTCCAGCAGGGTGTAGCGGCCGGGCAGTTCGTTCGGTGCGGCGCTCTCCACGGGAGCGGGGGTTGCGGTGGTCGTAGCCACGCGCTTCTCCTTCCGATTCGGTGTGGTCGTCCGGTCGGGCTTGCCCACCCTCCCGAACAACTATTAATATACAGGCTTCTCCTTGGGGTGTCCACTGTGCTTCGGCGCGGCAGGCGGTCCTCTTGCTGGCATCGCCCGTGGCTCCGCTGCCGCCGCCTGCCTGCCCGCCGCCCGTGGGCTGCACTGGGGCGACGGGCAGGCGATGGGGTGTTAGGCGGCGTTGGTGGTGGGGGTGAGCCGCACGGCCGGGGGCGGTGGCGCGGCCGGCATCCTGCACGTCGTGCAGGCCCCGTTGTCCCATTGGTGGGGGGAGGTGCCGTCAAGCTGACCCGCGCACGGCTTGCGGCGCAGCTCGTCAAGGTCCGCACGGGTCAGGCAGAGGGGACACAGCCCCCAGGTGGCGGAAGGCGGCCCGTCGAGCGTGATCCCGCAGCCGTCGCATTCGAGGGCGGCCTGGCGGAGGGCGTCGCCGATCGTGTCGGCGGAGGAGATGGCGCGGCGGGCCACGGCGGGTAGCCGCCGCCACGCCGGGGTCCGGCGGACGCGCTGCCACTCGGGGTCGGTGAGACGCCGTACGGGCGACATGAGGCGGCTGTCGTTGTCCGGGAGGTGGTCCTCGACCTCGGCCCGGGAGCAGATCAGGTAGGCCCAGCCGTAACGCTGCGCGAGGTAGCGCACGACCTCCTGGGCGGCTTCGTCGGTCAGGGTGCCGGGTAGCTGCACCCCGTGCGGGACTTTCATGTTGGACATGGGCACTCCCCGTGCAGGGTCGGTGGGGCGTCTCGATGCGCCCCGGGCGGTGCCGGCCGATCCCGTCCCTCAGGAGGACGGGATCGGCCGCGGCGACGGTCCTTCTGGTCGACTGCGCGGGTTCCCTACAGCCGGGCGGCCAGGTCGAGGGCCTTCAGGCCCAGGGCCTCCATGTCGTACGCGGCGTCGCCGTCGGACTGCGTCTGGGCGGCGCTGGTCACGGCCTGCATCACGCCGCCTGCCGAGCGGTCGCCGCCGTCGATGAAGTGGTTGAGCACCTGGCGGCGCTCGTCCTCGGTGAACCGCAGCTGTTGAGCGACGATCCTGATGGCATTGTTCGGATCGTCGATCTTGTGGCCAGCCTTCGCCTCGATCTCGCGCAGCTTGGCGGCGACATACCCGACGTCGAGGAACGCGGACACGGCGTCGCGGGCCTGCTTCGTCACCAGGTCGAGGTTCGCCTGCCGGGTGTCGCGTCGCCACCGGACCACGCCCTCGTCGAGGCGTACGCCCAGGTGGACCGAGCGCATGGCGTCCTGACTGAAGGTGAGTCCGTTGGTGCAGACCTGGACGACGGCGCGCGGAGTCAGCGTGAATGCGCCGCAGCCGGTCTCGCTGTTCCTGACGACGAACCCCGCGAAGACGGTGGGGTTGTCCGCGCCGGTCGCGCCGGTGAAGGGGCTGCGGTAGTTGCGGAGCAACTCCGGGGCGAGGCTCTTGATCTCCTCGGAGTGGACCCGCATGACCATGCTGCGTTCCGTGAGGTCGGCGTCGATCTGCACGCTCATGCCGGATTCCTTGATGCCGCGAAGAACCGCGACCAGGACGTCGAAGTTCTCGATGATCCGATAACCGTCGCTGAGGAAGGCGCGAGCGATGCCGCCGCCCTCCCCGTCGGAGAGGCAGCGCAGCAGGAAGTTCCTGTCGCTGCTGCGGGTAAGCCAGCCGTTGACGTTGGCGTCGTAGAGTTCGACCGCGTTGGTGCGCAGCTTCCGCAGGTACGGCACCGGGATGCCGAGCTTCTCCCCGATGCCCGCGTCGGCCAGCGCGGTCGGCTGGTACGAACCGTCGATTCTGGTCACGCCGGAATCGGAGATCATCGCCTCGACGTCGGGGATGACGATGCGGCCCTGTTCGGCGCGCAGCGTCGCGGCGTTGGCGACGATGTCCCGCTTGTGGGTCTGCTGCCGCTGCAGGATGTCGCTCAACTGGCGGAGGTCCGCCCGTCGGGTGGTCAGCGGTACGGAGTCGAGCAGTGCGCTCATGGTGAGTCCTTTCGGTTCGTGTGGGTGTCGGTTCGGGCTTGCCCTTCCCTCCCCGGCACCTACTAATATACAGGGTTTCAGGGGTGGCGTCGACCCCACATCGGCTCTTTGTCAGGCAAGAGAATGCCGTTGGGCTTTCCGCGCGCAGGCTGCGCCCATCGACGATGGCCCTGTTGAGACAGAGCAGGACAGCCCTTTTTCGGCCGGCGGGGGCGAGCTTGCTCGCACCGGACGCGGGCGGCGACGGTCAAGCCCGCCGCGGGGGTTTCGAGCAGAAGATCATGCGGTTCTCAGCATGATGTTCTGTGAGCCCGCGGTGGGCTTGAGGGGCGACGACCGTGACCGTACACTTCCTGCGCAGCCGGTGGCCGAAAAAGGGTTGAACAGTGCGGCCGAAGGCCGCTCCGCATTAGTTCGTCACCCCGTCAATGGTGCGGGCGTTGCGGCGCATGCGGGAGTCAGCGGTCAAGCCTTCGTGGATTCGTCGGCGATAGCCCACAACGTGCTGCGCCTCCACTTCCGTGAAGTGCCAGGCGACAGGGGAACGTCGGCCCGGTCGAGCACACCCCGCGGCAAGCCCGACGGATGCCTGTAGCCGAGAACGCGGGTCGCCTCGGCGGCACCCACCAACTCGTCCGGATCGCCACTGCGGTCGATCACCCGGGTGGCGGCCGACGCGCCGGCGGGGCGACCGCGACGTCCAGTACGCGCGTCTGCAACCTCCCAGACCACCCGACGGGGCCAGCGAAGTCGAGAACGACCACTGGGCAACGCGACGTTGTGCCCGGGGTCGTTGCGTTCGCGCAGCGCGGCCCAGAGAGGGGAGTTGTCGAGGTGGTCACCCTTCGCATACCCGACGAT
Organism: Micromonospora sp. NPDC057141; assembly: GCF_042670805.1. Taxonomy (NCBI): domain Bacteria; kingdom Bacillati; phylum Actinomycetota; class Actinomycetes; order Micromonosporales; family Micromonosporaceae; genus Micromonospora; species Micromonospora sp. NPDC057141. The sequence goes on from NZ_JBHUVA010000084.1 coordinate 21,647, forward strand.
CCTCGCGGCCTGCTCCTTGGTGACAAGCTCGTCGGGGTCTCCGCTGCGGTCCACCACACTGAGGCGGGATCGCTGTTCGGCTTGCCGCTCGGTGTGCCACCGCTGGACCTCGTCGATGTAGTACCAGCGCCTTTCCTGCACGGATGGGAAGCCATTGCTGGAGGACTCAGCGATCCATCGATCGACGGTAGCAAGGGTCACGCCAGTTAGCGCGGCAAGGCCGGCACGGTCGACCGCCGGTCGACCAGCGATGATGGTGTTTCCGGTGACCATGGCACGGTCTGCGTAACGCCACAGGGTCTTGCGTCTCCATAGACGCCGCTTCACGGTTCCGTCGTCGCGCCGCTCGGTGACGTCGGCCTCAGCGAGAAGAGCCTGCGGCAGCTTCTCCGGACGGGAGTACCCCAGCAGCCTCGCGGCCTCGGTCGAGCTGACCAACTCTTCGGGGTTGGCCGTGCGATCGTCGTCGGGTAGACCACCGGTGCTCCTGTCGCGCATACCTCGATACTGCCGTATGGCCGGCGACCGGCCGGTGAGACCCGAGGGTGGTGCCAGCCCCCTGGTCGTGGGCGGCAGGTCGGATTCGCGTACGGGAGGCTGGTGCGGATGGACGATGGAGCGGCGCCGCCTGCAGCGGCTTCTGGCGTACCAGAGCGGGCTCCCTGCGCTTGGTAGGTTTTGGGGAGAGCTTCGGTAGTTGAACTGGCCTTCGGATTCGATGCTCTGACCAGGGCAGATGCACAACCGCCGGACTGCTGCAAAAATGGGTTGGAGTCGGGGACGCAAAGGCGCTTTGACCTGCGACTTAAGGTTCGGGTCGCTTATCACCCCTGGAGGGATCGCAACGCGTCCAGTCATCCCAGTCGGTGCCGTAGATGCCCGTCGCTTATCACCCCTGGAGGGATCGCAACAGCTTGATTGCGCGGTCGACGGCGATGCCGACGGAGTCGCTTATCACCCCTGGAGGGATCGCAACATGACGGCGATGTCGACGTCGACCATGCGGCACAAGTCGCTTATCACCCCTGGAGGGATCGCAACGCGACCACACCCCATCGGCCTGGCTGGTCGCGGAGCGGTCGCTCATCACCCCTGGAGGGATCGCAACAAAATTTGCTTCGAGCACAGACGCGGGTCGTCGATGTCGCTCATCCCCCTGGAGGGATCGCAACTCACGAGCTGCCCGGTGCGCTCCTGACCGAGGCGGGCGGTCGCTCATCACCCCTGGAGGGATCGCAAGGCGGCGGCGTTGGCGTCCTCCTCGCACGTCAGGCAGAGTCGCTCATCGCCCCTGGAGGGAACGCAACGTCTGGTCCCACACTTCGGGCCCGTCCGGTGTCGCAGATTTGTTCAAAGGAGGCCTTTGCGCAAGGCGTATGCGACGGCGTGGCAGCGGTTGCGCAGGTGCAGCCGAGTCATCACGTGGTGCAGAGTGTGCTTGATGGTCCGCTGGGAGTAACAGAGCTTAGCGGCGATCTCGGCGGTGTCGAAGCCGTCGGCGACGAGCCGCAGCACTTCGACTTCTCGGTCAGCGAGCCCGGTGAAGGTGAGCCCGCGTGGCCCCAGGACCTCCCGTTTTACTGTCCCGATCTGCTGTAACAGTCGGCCGAGTAGGTCGGGCGGGATTGTGCCCTCGCCGGCGTCAGCGGCGCGGATGATGGTGACGAGGCGGTCGGCGGTGGTCTCGGCGCGGCGGATGATGCCGGCAACTCCGTGTTCGACCGCGGTGACGAGTCCGGCGTCGTCGACGTGGGTGGCGACGAGAACGAGGGCAGAGATTCCCTGGGCGCGTAGGGCGCGCAGAGTCCGCAGGGTGGCCTCGTCGATGTCATCGGCGATGATCACGGCGACCTGGGCGCGGTCGACTTCGGTGTCGTCGAGCAGCAGCACCTCGGGGCGGGGCCGGAGTTGGCTGACCACGCCGGCGCGGGAGATGAGATCGGTGGCGAGAACAACGACAGGTATGCGGGGTGCGGCCGTTCGCGCGCGAGCTGGTGGCGGTGGTGGCGTGGTCTGGTCTTGTGGGATGGGCATTCGGGTGCGTCCCTCGTCGGGTGGTTGATGGGGCGCAGCTGGCGGGTTGTGGGGATGGCCCGCCGGCCGCTGTCCGGCTTGGGCCCCGTTGCCGGTGTCTGGGCTGAGGGGACCGAACCCTGGTGGGCTGGCCTGATGGGTCAGTCGGGCCCGGTGGTCACTGGGGTTTGCGGGCGTGCAGGGTGCCGGTGGGGAAGGACCGCATGACCAGGGCGGGGTCCGTGATCAGGTCGAGGAATCGGTGTAGGTCGTCGGCCGGGAGGCCTGCCTGCAGGAGTACGTCGTGCAGGCGGCGTGCGTGGTCGGCGAGGAACATGGTGCCGGGGCCTCCGCCGGTCCACGTCTCGGCGTGGTCGAAGACGCAGATGTGCTCCATGCCGTAGCGGAGGAGAGTGGCCGGTGCCCAGGTGCCCCAGTTCATGAGGTGGTCGTTGTTGATGAGGGCGGCGAGGACGGCGTCTGCCACGATGGTGATCAGCGCGGACGCGTTCTCGGCCTCGGGTTCGCGGTAGACGACGGTCGGGGCGTAGGTGAGTTCTCCAAGGACGAGCCACCCTCCGGGCTTCAACAGGGTGATCATTTGCTCGATGGTGTCGGGGCGGTGGGCGTGCTGCTGGTCGAGGCAGCGGGCGATGACGACGTCGTAGGTGCCAGGGTCTCCGGGGAGGGGATCGGTGCGGATGTCGCGGCGGTAGACGTCGATGATCGAGGTGGGTCTGAGCTGGTCGGTGTCGGTGTTCACGGCGACGACTCGTCCGTGTGGGCCGACGAAGCGGGCGAGGTGGTCGGTCAGGGTGCCGGCACCCGCGCCGATGTCGAGGACCCGCTGACCGTGTTGAATGCCGGCGGTGGTTAGTTCCCGGATGAGCAGCGTGGTCATCGATTCCTGCAGTCGCGTGAGCAGCCTGTGCTCCCCGTGGCGGGCTTGCTCGTGGCTGACGGGTAGGGGCGAGGTCCTGGTCATGGCTGGTCTTCTCCTGTCGAGGTAGGCGGTAGAGCAGTTCGGCGGCGGGTGTGTGAGTTGCGTTGGGTTGGTGCGGGAGGGCCCGGGAGACGCGGTGCTGCCGATCGGGGTCGGCGAGGGCTGCGTCTCCCGGGCCGTATCACCCGCTTGCCGACGGGTGGTTCATGGCCGCCGTGCTTCTGGCTGGGCAGGACGGCTCGTGTGCGCCGGTGGGCGTGCCGGCGGTGTTCGTGTGCTCGCCTGTGAGGAACAGGGCGTGGGAGAACAGGCCGGGTCGGGAGCTGGCCTGGACGGTGTCCTGTGCGGCGAGGATCGCTCCGGTGGTCGTGTCGACGACGAGGTCGAGGGTGTTGCCGTCTGTGGCGAGTCGGAAGCCGAGGCCGGGTCGGCCGGCGACGTCGGTGACCTGTCCGTGGTAGGTGATGCCGGGGATGCCGGCGAGCACGCGCAGGACGGCGGCCCGCTGGTCGCGGTTGAGGTGCTGGCTTCTGGCCATCCCGACGACGCCGTTGACCAGGGTGCGCGGGTCGGCGGGCGGGGCGTCTGGTGTGGGTGGGGCTAGGGCGGCGGCGAGTGCGGTCGGGTCGGTGGGGACGGGCTCGGCGATGTAGGGGGCGAGCTCACCTGGCGGGTATCGGGTGAGGACGGTGTCGGCTTGGGCGAACAGCCGGCGCTCGCGGGGCTGTGGGGTGTGACGGACGCCGTGCAGTGGGGGAAGCCGCCGTTCAATGTCGTGTCCCGATCCGGTGGTGTCGCATCGCCAGTGCCGCAGGTCGATGCGGACGATGGTGGTGGTGGCGCGTGCCCAGCTCTGCGTGTGCACGTACGTGTAGGGGCCGGTGGTGGTGTCGGCCGGTGTGGCCCGGATGCTGCCGGCGAGGGCGTGCAGCCGTTGGCCGGGGGTGAGGCCTGGTGCGGTGGCGGCGACCGTCGCCGTCGGGGCGGGCTGCTGCGGCGGTGGCGGGGTGGCAGGTCGTGGGTCGGTGGGTGGGGTTGTCTGGCAGGCGGTGAGCAGGAGGGCCCCGGTCACGGTGGCGGCCAGGCGGCGCCGGAGGGTGTCGGTCATGCCCATCGGGGTGCGGGTTCCTTGCCGACACGAGCAGATGGCTTTGGGTGGCTGGTGGCGTAGGGGGAGCGGTCGAGGGGCCAGAGTGTCGGTCCGTCGGGTAGGTGCAGGGGCAGCCCGGGGTGGTAGCCGTGGGCGTGGAGGAAGTCGCGGGCTGTCTCGGTGGTCACCACGGCGTAGATGGGCCACCCCTTGCGGTCGACGCGGCGGTGGTGACGGCCGAGCAGATCCGCGCCGAAGCCTCGTCCCCGACTGGCGGGGGCGACGTGGAGCCAGGCCAGCCAGTGGTGCGGGGCGTCGGACGCGAAGCTGGTCATCAGGGTGTGCAGCTGCGCGAATCTGGGCAGCAGCGTCCGGGGGATGGCCGAGTTGAGGTGGTGGGCCGCCAGCGCCGCGCCGTGCGAGGCGGGGTGGGGACGCCACACCGCGACGGCGGAGGCGTCGAGCAGCACGTCGACGTGGCCCCACTCGACGGCCTGGTCGACCTGCATCGACAGCAGTGAGTGGAAGACGTCGGTCCGTTTGCGCGGGTCGGGCACCAGCCACTGCGCGACGGGGTCGTCCGCGAGGGACTCGACGAGCAAGGCGGTGATCGCGGCCACGTCCTGAGAGGGCGGTTCGGAGGTTTAGGTCCGTTTCGGGATAAGGGTGAACACTCCGGGCTGGTCTTCGGTCAGGACTTGGCGGTTGACCATGCGTTT